>JBEBXZ010000001.1:0-17868 GCA_040391335.1 Dokdonella fugitiva
CACGCCGAACAGCGGCAGCACGATCAACAGGAAAATACCGGTGAACAGCGTATTGAGCGCGGAAATCTTGACCTGTGCGAAAACGATATCGTGAAAGGCCGTCACCAGATTGACGCAGCGCGCGTTGAGCGCGACGGTCAGAGGTCCGCCGACCGCGCGCGCCATCGCGGTATGCAGGGCAAGCATTGCGCCAAGCACCATGCCGATCAGCAACTGCACGATGACACGCGCTGCCTGTTTACCGGCAAGCTGGAGTTGCGCCGCGTGTTCGCGCAGCCATTCCATGACGGCGGTGCGGACCTGTTCCGAACTGTCCGGCAGGTGGTCAACGATGAGGGCGGGAAGCTGCGCGCGTGCGCGTTCGACGAGCGGCGTGATGCGCTCGAACAGCATGCTGGGATTGCCATGCTCGGTGTTCAGGAAGGCCACGATACCGACGATTGCGAAGCTCAACAGTCCCACCACGCTGGCTGCGAGCAGGGCGACCACCAGCCAATGGGCGCCGGCTCCCGGAAAATGCCGCTGCAAGGCCGGAGCCAGTGCGTTGACCAGCGCATAGACCAGCAAACCCGCGAGCAGTGCAGGCAGCAAATGCAGGTAGAGGACTGCCCACAACGCGAGCGCGGCGAGCAGATAGCTGACCTGATTGAGACGCACGGCAGGAAAAGAGGGGTTGGACAGCATGCAGGAGCTCCGGGTTTGACAACGATCATTTCGCCGGCTTGGGGCAACCGACAACGATTCGACGCATCACATCACGGCGGAACAGCACCGCAAAACAACGCGGCGCAGACAAGGCCATCCTGGAGGCGTGACGAGGAAATCATTGGTTGCCGGTTCCAGCCACGAAGGACGGTCATCAGGATCGGGACATCGAGGCTGCATGAAAAGCTCGTTGCGCAGATGCGGCGGGAGTCTCGCAGGCGACGCGATGCTGCGCCAGTCCGGCACGTCATGTTCGTGTCGTAGACTTCTGCCAACGTATTACCCGATCGTTACCGTTTGCGGAGCCTCCTGCATGTCGAAAACCCTGATTTCCACCGTCCTCGCCAGCCTGTTGCTAGGCGCCTGCGCGAGCCAGCCGCAGCGCACGGCATTTGCACCAGAGGAATCGGCGGCCAGCACGCCGGCCGTTGCCGTAGCAGCGCCCGCCACGCCACCCAACGACAATCTGAATGCGGTCGCCTGGACGCAGATGGCGATCGAACGGGACCTGATCTATATCCAGGCCTATCGCGCGGCGCAGGATCAGCTCGCGTTCGCGCTCCGCGACACGCACTGGGAAGCGCTGCCGGAAGGTGAGCGCAAGACTCCGCTCAAGGGCATTCGCAAGACGGCGATCATCGTCGATATCGACGAAACCGTGCTGGACAACTCGCCCTATCAGGCGCGTCTGGTGCGCGACGGCAGGGATTTCAACGAATTCACGTGGGCCGAGTGGTGTCGCGAGGAAGTCGCAGCGCCGATCCCGGGTGCACTCGAGTTTACGCGTTTCGCAGCCAGCAAGGGCGTCACTGTTTTCTATCTATCGAACCGCGCGCGCGACTTGCGCGAGGCCACGATCTCGAACCTGCGCAAGGAAGGTTTTCCGATCGCCGACGATGAGGACGTATTTCTTGGACTCGGCACGATCGTGTCCGGCTGCGAGCAGAACGGCAGCGAGAAGGGTTGCCGACGCGAGCTGATTTCGCGCAGCTATCGCGTACTCATGCAGGTGGGCGATCAGTTGGGCGATTTCATCGACGTGCTCGCAAATACGCCCTCCGGGCGTCGCGACGCGATCGAGCCGTACATGGACTGGATTGGCAGACGCTGGTTCGTGCTTCCGAACCCGACCTATGGCTCCTGGGAACCGGCCCTGTTCAACAACAACTGGAGCGCTCCCGCCGAGGAGCGGCGTCGCACAAAGATTGAAAACCTGCGCTACGACGACAAGGAAGAAAACTGAATCTCCTTTGATATCAGCCGGATGGAGCGAGAAACTTAAGGCAGTGCATCAAGTGTGGCAACTAAGTAGCATATGCCGCATCTTGTGTTCAAGACGATGCTGTCCTAGCCGACCTGAAGTCGCCTGTACAGCCTCCTGCCGTTTCCCCCTCCGGCTGTCGCCGGATTTGACCCGGATGGCTTCTGCCTCCGGGTTTTCTTTTGTCCGGGCATCGCGCCACGGCCCGGCGGCTGACCAATTGCAAGCGGACTGCTAGAGTGCGCGCTTCCTTTTCCAGCCGCGGAACCTCCATGTTGAAGAATCTGGCGCGTATCACCCTGACCACAGCAATGACGCTGTGCGTGGTCGCCTGTGGCAACGATTCGACTCCCGGTGCGACAGCCAGCGCGGGCGCAGGTCCCGACACGACAATCCAGACCTCGATCGCGCTTGCAAAGCAAGGCGATATCGCTGGCCTGATCGGCAACGTGCTGCCGCCAGCCGATTTCGCGCGCATCAAGGCCGACTGGAACAACAAGAAGGATTCCGCAGAACCCAGCGAGGAAGATCGTCGCAAGTTCGCCGAGACGATGGCCAAGCTGACCGCGCCGGATGCCGCGGAAACGCTGTATGCCGAGATCGAAGCGGACATCATGCAGTTCGATGCGCAGTACCAGCAGCAGATCCCGACGATGGTCGCGATGGGCCGCGGCTACGTGCAGGGCCTCGTGCAGCAGAGCCAGGATCTGTCGGCGGCCGAAAAGGAACAGGCCAACAATGCGATCCAGGCACTCGCGCAATGGATCGAGAAGACGCGCTTCACCGATCCGGCACTGGTCAAGAAAGCCCTCGCGATCCTTTCGGATACCGCACGCGAGCTCGATCTGAAGACCCTCGACGAAGCGCGTGCATTGAATTTCGACCAGTCGGCACCGAAACTCAAGGTCGCCTTCAATGGCCTCAAGAAAGTGCTCGAAGTGTATGGCTTCTCGATCAACCAGACCCTTGATTCGGTCAAGAGCGAAGTGGTGACGAACGAAGGCGATACCGCCAAGGTGAAGGTTGCCTACACCCTGCTCGGGACGCCGCTGTCGGCCGAGACCGAGATGGTCAGGATCGATGACCGCTGGTACGGCAAGGACACCATCGCCAAGCTGCGCGAGCACGAAGCCGAATCCGCACCTACCGATGCCACGCATGCGCCGGACGCTGACGATTCCGAGAACCCCGAGAACTGAGAAGCCGCCACGCCGGTCGTTCATCGGAACGACCGGCAGTGGACTGCCTACCCATGCCAGAAACCTCATCCTCCGCACGCCCGGCTGAAACCGTTCGCGGGCCCACCTGGCTGAACGCGCTGGGCGCCCTGCTGCGGCCGTGGATACGCATCCGCCGCGAACCTCGCGAGCCGCTGGAACTGTTGCCCGAGGACGAGCATCCCACGGTCTACGTGGTCGAGCGCTATGGCCTGTCCGACACGCTGATCCTGGAACAGGCCTGCCGCGAGGCCGGACTGCCATCGCCTTACGAAGCGGCGGCGCGACTGCCGATCAAGCGGACACGCGCGATCATCGCGGTGACGCCGCGGCCGCGCATGTTCAGCAGCAAGGCACATTCGTCGCGGTCGGAAACCCTGAGCCGCCTCGCCGAAATCGTGCAGGCCGATGCGACCCGCGATGTACGCCTGGTGCCGGTCTCGATCTTCGTCGGCCGCGCGCCTGATCGCCAGTCGGGCTGGTTCCGTGTCCTGTTCGCGGAAAACTGGGTCGTAGTCGGCCGCTTCCGTCGCCTGCTTGCGATCCTGCTCAACGGGCGCGACACGATCGTGCAGTTCTCGGCACCGGTCTCGTTGCGCGCAACGCTGGACGAACAGGGCGACGTGGCGCTCGAACGCAGCGTGCGCAAGCTCTCGCGAGTGCTGCGCGTGCACTTCCGGCGCACGCGCACGACGATCATCGGCGCCGATCTGTCGCACAAGCGCACCGTGGTCGATGCCGTGGTCGATGCCGACCCGGTACGCCAGTCGATCGAAGCGACGGCGGCGAAGGAGAACATCCGCATCGACCAGGCGCGTGGGCGTGCGCGCAGCTATGCGCTCGAAATCGCCGCCGACTATTCACATACGGTCGTGCGCTCGATCTCGTTCATGCTGATCGCGCTGTGGAACAAGCTCTACGACGGCGTCGTCATGCATCACTTCGACAAGCTGCGCGCCGTCGCGCCAGGCCACGAAGTGATCTATGTACCCTGCCATCGCAGCCATATCGACTACCTGCTATTGAGCTACCAGCTCTATCAGAACGGTCTGGTACCACCGCATATCGCCGCCGGCGTCAATCTCAACCTGCCGGGCATCGGCCCCCTGTTGCGTCGCGGCGGCGCCTTCTTCCTGCGCCGCAGCTTCAAGTCGAACGCGCTGTATTCGGCGGTGTTCACCGAATATGTCAGCCAGTTGTTCGTGCGTGGCGTTGCGCTCGAGTACTTCATCGAAGGGGGCCGGTCGCGTACCGGGCGGCTGCTGACTCCGCGCAGCGGCATGCTGGCGATGACCTTGCGCAGCTTCCTGCGCGAATCGCGTCGCCCGGTGATGTTCCAGCCCGTGTACATCGGCTACGAGAAGCTGATGGAAGGCAAGTCGTACATTGGCGAGCTGTCGGGAAAACCCAAGGAAAAGGAAAGCCTGCTCGGCCTGCTGCGCGCATTCGGCGCACTGCGCCAGCGTTACGGCAAGGTGACGATCAATTTTGCGGAGCCGATCGAACTGGCGCCGCTGCTCGACGAGGTCACGCCGGAATGGCGTCTGGCGACGGAGACGCCAGACGCGAAGCCGGAATGGCTGGCTACGACGGTCGATGTCCTGGCCGATCGCATCCAGGCCAATATCAATCGCGCCGCTGACGTGAACCCCATCAACCTGCTCGCGCTTGCCCTGCTTGCGATGCCCAAGCATGCAATGGCCGAGGCCGATCTGCTCGCCCAGATCGAATTGAGCAAGGATCTGGTGACCGCGCTGCCCTACAGCGATCGCGTCACCGTGACAGACAAGAGTGCGGCCGAGATCATCGCCTATGGCGAGGCCATGCAGTGGATCCGCCGCGTGCAGCATCCGCTCGGCGACGTACTCATCGCCGAAGGCGACAATGCGGTCCTGCTTTCCTATTTCCGCAACAACGTGCAGCACCTGTTCGTCAGTGCCGCCTGGATTGCCTGCTGCTTCCTCAACAACCGGCGCATGGCGCGCGACACGATGTTGCGCCTGGGTCGGCTGATCTACCCGTTCATCCAGTCGGAACTGTTCCTGCCGTGGAGCGAGGACGAGTTCAGCGAGCGCTTGCAGGCGACGCTGGATTTCCTGGTTGCGCGTGGCCTGCTGGAAATGGACGGCGAAGGCCGCGTGATCGAGCGCGCTCCGGGCCAGAGCGACAGCGCATTCCGCTTGCGCGCGATGTCGCACAGCCTGTTGCAGGCGGTGGAGCGCTACTACATCACGCTCGCCCTGCTGGTCAGCAACGGGCCGCATACCCTGTCATCGGGCGAACTCGAAAACCTGTGCTCGCTCACCGCGCAGCGCCTTTCGCTGTTGCACGAACTGAATGCGCCCGAGTTCTTCGATCGTTCGTTGTTCCGCGGTTTCATCCAGAAATTGCGCGAGCGGCGCGTGATTTTCCCGGATGCCGACAACAAGCTCGATTTCGACGAAGGCCTTGATGGCCTGGTCAGGGAAGCCAAGGTCATCCTGAGCCGCGACATCCGCCACGGCATTCTCAAGCTGACCACGGAACAACGTGCGGCAGCCGTCGCCAAGGCCGCCGAAGCGAAGAGCGCCGGATAGGAAGCCTGCCGGCTCGCGCCACCGCGAACCCGGATCCTCAGGCGTCGAGATCGGGGATCAGCTGGCTCTCGAGGATCGCGATCGTGTCCTTGAGGAACAACTTGCGCTTTTTCAGGCGCTTGAGCTCCAGCTCGTCATTGCCAGGATCCACGGCCAGTCGCGCGATCGTCGCGTCAAGATCGCGGTGCTCGCTTTTCAGGATGGAAAGCGTCCTGACGGTCGTGGCGGGGTCTTCGGCGTACATGAGGCTCCTCGGCGCATCCTGCCAAGTGTAGCGCCGGGAACCCGCTGCGGGCAGGCATGCCCGCTACAATGCATGCTGCTCCGGATCGATCGCCATGGCTGCCTCTCCCCGAATCCCTGAATCCGATGCCGATCGGCTGAAACATCGCCTGCGCCGCCAGCTTGGCCAGGCGATTGCCGACTACCGGATGATCGAGGATGGCGAACGCATCATGGTCTGCCTGTCGGGCGGCAAGGATTCGTATGCCCTGCTCGACCTGCTGCTGGAACTCAAGGCTCGCGCGCCGGTACGTTTCGACGTGGTCGCCGTGCATCTCGACCAGAAGCAGCCGGGCTATGACGCGACGGTATTGCCGACGTATCTGCGCGCGCTCGGCGTGCCGTTCCACATCATCGAACAGGACACCTACAGCGTCGTGCAGCGCGTGATTCCGCAGGGCCGCACGACCTGCGGCCTGTGCTCGCGCCTGCGGCGCGGCGCGCTCTACGATTTCGCGGCGGAACACGGTTTCACGCGCATCGCGCTGGGCCACCATCGCGACGATATCGTCGAGACGCTGTTCCTCAACCTGTTCCATCAGGCCAGCCTCAAGGCGATGCCGCCGAAACTGCTGTCCGACGATGGCCGCAACGTGCTGATCCGGCCGCTGGCCTATTGCCGCGAGGCGGATCTTGCCGAGTACGCGCGACTCAAGGCCTTCCCGGTCATGCCCTGCAATCTGTGCGGCTCTCAGGAAAACCTGCAGCGCAAGGCGGTCAAGACGATGCTTGCCGACTGGGAGCGCACGACTCCGGGCCGCGTCGAGAACGTATTCCGCGCGCTGACCAAGGTCTGCCCGTCACAACTGGCGGATCCGGCACTGTTCGACTTCGCCGCGATCGGCCAGCGCAATGCGCCCACGGCGAAAGGTACAGGCGCGCAGGAAAAAGACTGAACGGCACAGGATCTCAGCAGATGATCCTGTGAGCGTGCATGATTGCCCTCCTCCCTTCCCCTTATCCAGTCCCCAACACCCATGTTCTTTCGCAACCTGACCCTGTTTCGTTTTCCGGAAAGCTCCAGCAAGTCCCTGTCGGAACTGGAAAAAAATCTCGATGAGCACCGCCTTCGGCCATGCGGACCGATTGAAATGTCGACCCAGGGCTTCGTCTCGCCGTATGGACGCGATTCCGACGAACTTGTGCACCGGATCGGCGCCTATTCCTTGGTGGCGGTCGGGGGAGAGAGCAAACTTCTCCCATCTTCCGTTGTAAACGATGAAATGTCGGCGAAAATCGCCGAAATCAGCGAAAAGGAAGGCCGCCGCATTGGCGCCCGCGAGCGCAAGCGCATCAAGGAGGAGGTCATGACCACCCTGCTGCCGCGCGCTTTCGTGCGCTCCTCGCGCCTGTTTGCCTATCTGGACGAGGAAACCGGCTGGATGGTGATCGACAGCGCCAGCCGCAAAGCGGCCGAGGAGGCCGTAACACAGGTCCGCGAAGCCATGGGCCGCTTCCCGGCAACGCCGATGGCGCCTTCCGAGTCACCGCGTGCGCTGATGACCGACTGGCTGGTCAGCGGCAAGCTGCCGGCCGGCCTCGTTCTTGGCGACGAATGCGAACTGCGCGATCCGGTCGAAGCCGGCGCCGTGGTACGTTGCCGCCGTCAAGACCTTGAATCCGATGAGGTGAGGGAGCATCTGAAGTCAGGCAAACAGGTCTTCCAGCTCGGCCTCGAACTCGATGGGCACATGGCGTTCGTGCTCGGCGAGGACCTGACGATCCGCAAGTTCCGCTTTCTCGATGTCGTCCTTGATGAACTCGGCGATGACGCGTCCGAGTCGGCTCGCGCCGAACTCGACGCGCGTTTCGCGCTGATGACGCTCGAGACGAAGCGGCTGCTGGAGAAACTTGACGAATGGTTCGGCCTGCCACGACCGGACGAACGAAACTGAACGTTTGATGCGTGGCAAACGCGCGGATGGGCAAGGCGATGAATCTCGAAACAGAAAGCAGCTATCTCGAACTCCCGACCCCGGCCGGTGACACGATCAAGGTGCTGCGCAAGAGCCATCCGCGTGCGCGGCGCCTGCGCCTGACCGTCACCTCGGGCGGTGCGCGCGTGACGTATCCGGAAGGCACGCATCCCGCCCAGATCGTCGCCTTCCTGCGCAAGCACGGCGAATGGCTGGAACGCAAACTCGACGAGCTGAATCTGGGTTCCCAGCCGCCGCCGCTCAAACCCGGCGCGGCGACGGTGATACCGCTGCGCGGCGAAACCACGCGCCTTTCATGGCGCGATGGCCCGTATCCGCACATCGAGCAGATCGAGGATCGATTGATCCTGACCTTGCCGCGCCCGCACCGCCGCGCACTCGAAGCCGCGCGCGGCCTGCTGCATTCCTATCTCGAAGCGCAGGTGCGGCGGGATGTGTCGCGCTGGCTCGCGCGCTATTGCCCGCTGCTCGGGCTCGCGCCGACCTCGGTCCGCGTGCGCCCGCTGAAAAGCCTGTGGGGCAGCCTCGATACGCGCGATCGGGTCACGCTCGATCTGGCCCTCGCGCTGGCGCCGCCGGCCGCGCTCAAATACGTCGTCGTGCACGAACTGTGTCATCTGCGCATCCGCAGCCATTCACCGCGCTACTGGGCGCTGGTGGAGTCCCTGCTGCCGGACTGGAAGGATCAGCGCGAATGGCTGCGCCTGAACGGCCAGGCCCTCAAGGCCGAGCTGAGCCGGTTGGTCCACGCGCCCGAGGACTGATACGCGGCGCGACTCACTACCGCCCGCAGATCAAACCGGCCGACATGGCCGCTCGATCAGGCTGCCGAGGGATCCACTGCCGGAACCGGGGGATGCCGCTCGAGAAATGAGCGCATCGCCGCGGCAACGCGCGGTGCGTCATCCATGTGCAGGTGATGGTGTCCCGGCAGGCGAACCACCTCGATGTCCGGCACGAGCGCGATGCGCGCCTCGATCATTTCCCGCGACAGGTACGGCGCTGCCGGTTCTGCGAGCACGAGCAGGGTCGGCGCGCGAATGCCGGGAAGAACCGCCGCCAGTTGATCCTCGGTGAAACGCTGCGGACTCGCGAGCGTGAGGCGCGGGTCACTCGACCACACATAGCCGCCGGGCGCATCGCCTGTCGGTGGAACCCGCTGTATCCCGCGCTCGACGATCAGTCGCGCGCTGTCCAGCGAGAGGTCGCCAGCCTTGTGTCGCGCTGACACGGCATCATCGATCGCAGGAAACACACGGCGCCGATCCGCCTTGAAAGCAGCCCGTGCGGACAACGCCGAGCGCAGTTGCTCCAGCGTATTCGCAGCGTTGGCCGCCAGTGGTCCCAGCCCTTCGACCAGCAGCAGGCGTTCGATGCGCCCGGGCGCGATCGCCGCATGCAGGCTGGCCAGCGTCGCCCCGAGAGAATGTCCCAGCAGGTCAAAACGGTCCCAGCCGAGCCAGCCGAGCACTTCGGCGAGGTCGCCGAGATAGTCGGCATACGCCGACCAGTTGTCGGCGCCGCGATGTTGCGAGCGGCCATGGCCCGCGAGATCGAGCGCGACCAGATAGTGGCCTTCGAGCAACGGCGCGAGGCGATCGAACGATGCCGCATTGTCGAGCCAGCCATGCAGCGCGAGCATCGGTGGATTTCGTGGATCACCCCAGGCTCTCGCCGCGAGTCGCAGATGGCGCAGCGGCATCTGCAGTTCGCGGGCTTCGGTCGCACTCATCGAACCGGAACATCCGGCAGCATCGACTGCAACGGGTCGACACAATCCGGCCAGCCCTGGCAATGCCGCAGCAGCAGGCCCCGCAACGATGAAACCTGCTCATCGCTGTCATTGAGCGATGGAATGTAGTCAAAACGCTCCCCGCCAGCCGCGAGGAAACGACGACGACCTTCGATCGCGATTTCCTCCAGCGTCTCGAGGCAATCAATCGAGAACCCCGGGCAAATGACGTCGATGCGCTTCACGCCCTGCGCGGGCAAGGCGTCGAGCATTTTGTCGGTGTATGGCGAGAGCCAGGGCTCGCGGCCGACACGCGACTGAAAACAGACGATCAGGGATTCCCGATCCATGCCGAGGCGCTCGCGCAACAATGCCGCCGTCGCTTCGCATTGCGCGCGATACGGATCGCCATTGCGCACATAGCGCTCGGGGATGCCGTGGAACGACAACAACAAACGCTCGCCGCGCCCGTTGGCCTTCCAGTGGCGCTCGACGCTGCGCGCCAGTGCATCGATATGCGCTGGATCGTCGTGGTAGTCGTTGATGAAGCGCAGTTCCGGCGGACATCGCCATTCGCGCAACTCGGTGCCCAGCGCATCGAGCACCGAGGCCGCCGTCGTCGCCGAGAATTGCGGAAACAGGGGCAGCACGAGCAGGCGCTGCATACCGCCCTCGGCCAGCTCCTTGAGGGCCTCGGCGATCGAGGGATTGCCATAGCGCATCGCGTGACGGACCTTCACCCGACCCGGCATCGTCTTTTGCATGGCATTGGCCAGCGCCAACGTACCGGATTGCAACGGCGATCCATCCTCGGTCCACACCTTGCGATAGGCACGCGCTGATCGGGCCGGACGAATGCGCAGGATGATGCCGTGCAGGATCAGCCACCAGAGCCATCTCGGCTGCTCGATGATGCGCGGATCCCAAAGGAATTCAGCAAGATAGCGCCGTACCGCCGAGGTCGTCGGCGCGTCTGGCGTACCCAGGTTGACGAGCAGGATGCCCAGGCGCCGGGGTTCCGGCGGTTCGTTGAACGCGAGATAGCGGGGCATGCCTGGCTGGAATCCCGAACGGTTGCGAAGATCGTCAGCATGGCTCCAAGGCCTTGTCGGGGCAGCGGAAACTGCTAGACTCGGCGTGCTTTGTCATGGAATGGCGAAGCTGACGATTGCCAATAACCATAACAAAGATCTACCGCCATGCGCATGCTTGCGTGCTTTACCGCAGCGCTGCTCTCCATTGTCCCGATTTCGCCTGCACGGGCGGAACCGTTGGCCTATGGCGTGGCGTATGACGAGCTTTACCGCGTCGATCTGGGCACCCGCAGGGCGAGCCTGATCGGACGCACCGGAAACCATGCCGGCACCCCGCTCGCCCTGCTTTCCGGCCTGTCCTACGGCCCCGGCAACGAGTTGTATGCGATCGCCGGCACCCAAAAAGCCCTGGTGCGGATCGATGCCGGCACCGGCGCCGCGAGTTTCGTGGGCCGTTTCGGGCTCGCCGGACAAGGCGAAGGCCAGTTCGATGCCCTCGACCTGTCGATGACCTACGGTTGCGATGGCTCGTTCTGGATGACCTCGGCAATCAAGCGCGATCTCTGGAAGGTCAACCCGAACAACGCAACACTCACCCTGGTCGGCAATACCGGGCGGCAGCTCACCGGCCTGGCCATGCGCAATGGCAAGCTCTATGGCACCGGCATCGGTTCCGACCTCGGCCTCTACACGATCGATACGACGAATGCCGCAGCGACGCGTGTCGGCGGCTTCGCCAGCTCGATCCCCTGGATCGAACCTGGTTTCGGCTACGAAGGCACGCTGTGGGCCACGCTCAGCTACAACCCGCCGCTGAATCGCGACTGGAGCGACCTGGCAACCATCGATCCGGCCACCGGCGCGCTGACCAATCTCGGTCCGATTACCGGCCCGGACAGCTTGCGCGGCATCAGCATGAAAGGTCTTGCACTCGCTCCGACCGTCTGCCTCCCCCCACCGGGCAACGAAGGTGGCACTGGCAACGGCACGACAAGCAGCCTGCCGATCGGATCCCCGGGGACGCTTGTGATCATGGCCCTGTTGCTGCTTGGCGTCAGCGCACGCCAGCTTCGCCGCAAGTCATCCAACTGCCCTGACTGACGCTTCATCGCAGGCTCAGCACAAGGTGTTAGGGTTACGCGGTTCATTCCAGCGGAGTTCATCCATGCCGTTATTCGCGCGCGTCGCGCCCTTGTTGCTGCTCTGCGTCGCCCTCGGCGCGCATGCCGGCGAGACCGAAATCAAACGTGCCGAAAACGCGGTGCGCGTGCTCAACGAAATCATGCAGGCGCCGGACAAGGCGGTTCCGCGGGATCTTCTGCAGAGCACGCACGCGATCGCGGTCGTCCCGGACGTGATCAAGGCAGGATTCGTGATCGGCGGACGCCGTGGCGAAGGCGTGATCTCGGTGAAGACGCGCGACGGCACCTGGTCGAACCCGAGCTTCGTCAACCTGACCGGCGGCAGCGTCGGCTTCCAGGCAGGCGTTTCCTCGACCGACGTGATTCTCGTGTTCCGCACGCAGCGCGGTGTCGACTCGATCGTGCACGGCAAGTTCACGCTCGGCGCCGATGCCTCGGCTGCTGCTGGCCCGGTGGGACGCACCGCGCAGGCCTCCACCGATGCGCAATTGCGCGCGGAGATCTATTCCTATTCACGAGCGCGCGGCCTGTTCGCCGGCGTCGCACTCGACGGCTCGGTGCTGTCGATTGCCCACAAGAGCAACCAGTCGGTGTACGGCGAGGGCGTAACGCCGCGCCGCATCTTCGAAGGCGGCGTCAGCAATGTGCCGAATGCGGTCGTTGATTTCCGCGACCGACTTGAGGAGTACACTGCTCAATAACCGCGCGCGATCTTCCATCGCGCCGTTTCGTTCAGGAGTTTTGAAATGGGTAGTTTCAGTTTCGGGCATTGGCTCATTGTTCTCGTGATCGTCGCCCTGGTCTTCGGCACCAAGAAGCTGCGCAACGTCGGTGGCGACCTGGGCTCCGCGATCAAGGGTTTCCGCAAGGGTTTGAGCGATGGCGACGAGGAAAAGCCTTCGGAGCTCAAGGCTGACCCGCCACTCGGCACGCCACCGCTCAGCGAAAGCGAAGCCAAAGATCGCATCGAGCGATAGAACCGCATCATGTTTGAACTCAGCTTCGGCAAGATGGCCCTGATCGCGGTCGTCGCCCTGCTCGTGCTCGGCCCCGAACGTCTGCCCGGCGCAGCACGCACGGCCGGCGCGCTGTTGCGCCGCGTGCGCAACAGCTGGCAAAGCGTGCGCACCGAGATCGAGCGCGAACTCGCAGCCGAAGACGTCAAAAGCAGCATCCACGATACCGCCAGGAGCGCCGATATCCGCGAGGAAATCCGCTCGGCGGCCAACGAGTTTCGCAGTGCGGTGAGCGGCGAACCGACCCGGACACCGCCTTCCGATGAGCAACGCTGAATCCCGTGACGACGGCGAACAATCGTTCCTGTCACATCTCGTAGAACTGCGCTCGCGACTGCTGAAAGCGGTCGCTGCGGTGCTCGTCATCCTGATCGCACTGATCCCTTTCGCCAACAAGCTCTATGGCTGGCTGGCGAAGCCCCTGCTCGAGCATCTGCCAGCGGGCGGCGCAATGATCGCCACCGATGTCGCCTCGCCGTTCTTCACCCCGCTCAAGCTGGCGTGCTTCCCAGCGCTGTTCATCGCGATGCCGTGCAGCCTGTACCTGCTGTGGTCGTTCGTCTCGCCCGGCTTGTACAAGCACGAGCGCAGGCTTGCCGTGCCCCTGCTCGGCTCGTCGGTCCTGCTCTTCTACATCGGCTGTGCGTTCGCCTACTTCCTCGTGCTGCCAGCGGTCTTCACCTTCATGACCAGCGTTGCACCCGAGGGCGTGGCGGTGATGCCCGACATCAGCCGCTTTCTCGATTTCGCGCTCGTGCTGTTTCTTGCGTTCGGAGTCTGCTTCGAGGTTCCCATCGCCCTGGTCATCCTCGTGGCGATCGGCGCGGTGTCCGCGGACCAGCTGGTCAAGAGTCGCCCGTACACGATCGTCGGCGCGTTCGTGGTCGCAGCGGTATTGACGCCGCCTGATGTGATCTCGCAACTGCTGCTGGCGATCCCGATGTGCATCCTCTACGAGATCGGCATTGTCGCGGCGCGCTTCGTCACGAAGCGCGCACGCGATCAGGAAGCTCGACCCGCCGCGTGAATCAGGCCTGCGGCGGCAGGACCGCCTCTGCGGAGGCCGTAGCTGCAAATACATCGTCCCAGGCGAGATACAACCCAACGCCGACCAACGGCGACAGCACGGTCGAGACGAGCAAGGCGCCGATGAAGCCGAGCCACATCAGGACGACGCTCAGGACGATCGCGATGATCAGCACGCCGACGACAAACAGCAGATAGGCACCGATGTTTTCGCGGCAGATGCGCAGGCTCTCCTTCATCGCTTCGAAGGGCTCTGCGCCGTCCAGCATCACGCGCGGAATCGAGAAGAACTGCAGCGCATACACGACCAGCCCGACCAGCAGGGCGAGCGGCAGAAAAACCAGCAAGCCTCCGCCCAGTCCGGCGAGCAGGGCGGTCGACGAACCGTTCGCCAGTATTGTCTCGCCACCGCCCAGCAAGGCCCCGCCGACAAAGACGATCGCCAGCACGAACAGGACGAACCCGCCCGCGAAGCTGGTCAGTCACAGCAGCAGAATGGGGCCGATCTTCCCTGGCTCCCTGAACGCCTGGAAGAGCTGGGCGATATCCGCGGGGCGCCCAGCCGCCTGCTCGCGTGCCGCGTATACCATTCCACCGAGAAGCGCCGGGCCGATCACGAGCAACGCCAGGCTGCCGAGAATGGGAACAATTCCGATCACCGCAAAAATCAAACCCATCACCAGGAACACGAGTGGATTCTTGAATATCAACTCAACCGCACCCGTAATCCAGGCAAAACCTTTCCCCGCATCGACTTTTCTGGCGTCCATTGGACTCTCTCTATTGATTGGTGATTTCTGTACGCAGGATAACGGGCATTTCAAAGTTCACAAAATCTTACCCACATGGACAAAAGTCACATTACCCTGCCGTGGCAATGGCGTTATACTTGTGATCCGACGAAATGTGATTTCATCGAACCTGCGCATTTAACACTTGTCTCTGAAACTTTCCCTGAGGGGGGAATTATGGCTACCAAGAAAACCACCGCGAAAGCTCCAGCAAAGCAGACCCAGATCGAAGACGACGCACGCGATGCCAGCTTGCGCGTTTCCAAGCGCATGCGTGACAGCCTGAAGGCCACGGCCGCCGTCATGGGCCGCCCCTTGTATGACGTCACCAACGAAGCGATCAACAGCTATCTGTCGAGCATCAAACTCGGTGATCCGCTGCAGGCGATCCGTCGCAACTCGCGCGGCCGCAAGTAATTGATGATATCGCCTTGCTGGCAAGCAAGGCACAGTTTCACCACGACTGCCTGGCCTTGAATTCGACAACCGATTCACTCTTGTTGCATTCAACACAAGTGCAGTTAAAAAGCGCATCCGGCAAAACCGGATGCGCTTTTGTTTGGGCCCCACGCAACTGAACGACTCTCGCCATTTGTTCAGTCGACCGGCGGCAGGACGTTCATGACCTCGCGCAGTGTCGTCACGCCACGCGCCACTTGAGTTGCCGCCGATACACGCAAGGGACGCATGCCGTCCGTGAAGGCCGTCTCGGTAACCTTCGCCAGATCCATATTCGGCTGTATCAAGGCGCGCAAACCAACCGAGACCCGCAGCATTTCATAGATGCCGGTACGCCCAAGGAATCCGGTCTTGCGGCATTCGAGGCAGCCTTTCGGTCCATATGTATGTTCCGGGACCGGCAACTGCCAGCGATGGGTGAGCGCTGCCCAGGCGCGGACGTCGAGCGGTGTTTCAACCTTGCAATGCGGGCACAGCGTGCGCACTAGGCGCTGCGCGACGATGCCGGTCAGGGTCGACTGGATCAGATAGTTCGGCACGCCGAGATCGAGCAGGCGCGTCAACGCGCTGGGCGCATCGTTGGTGTGCAGGGTCGAAAGCACCAGATGACCGGTCAACGAGGCTTGCACGGCCATCTGCGCGGTCTCCAGGTCGCGGATTTCACCGACCATGATGATGTCCGGATCCTGGCGCATCAGCGTGCGCACGCCCGCGGCGAAATCCAGATCGATGGCGTGGTGCACCTGCATCTGGTTGAACTCGGGCGACACCATTTCGATCGGATCCTCGACCGTGCAGACATTGATGTCCGGCGTGGCGAGCACCTTGAGCGTCGAATACAGCGTCGTTGTCTTGCCCGAACCGGTCGGGCCAGTGACGAGCACGATGCCGTGCGGGCGCTCGACCATGCTGCGCCAGTTCGCCTCTTCCTCCGGCGAGAAACCGAGCTGGCGGAACTCCTTGACCACGATGTCGGGATCGAAGATGCGCATGACGATCTTTTCACCGAATGCGGTCGGCATGCTCGACAGGCGCAGTTCGACTTCACGCCCGCCCTGCGAGCGCGTCTTGATACGGCCATCCTGCGGCCGGCGCTTCTCGGCGACGTCCATGCGCCCGAGAATCTTGATGCGCGAGGTGACGGCGGTCATCACCGGTGTCGGCAACTCGAACACCTTGTGCATGACGCCATCGATGCGGAAACGGATCAGGCTCGATTCGCGACGGGGTTCGAGATGGATGTCGGACGCGCGCTGCTCGAACGCGTACTGCAGCAGCCAGTCGACGATGTGCACGACGTGGCGGTCATCGACACCGAGTTCGCCGGCCTTGCCGAGTTCGACGAGTTGCTCGAAATTGAGGATCGCGCGTCCATCGCCGGCATCCGACTTCGCATCGCGCGCACGCTGGATCGAGCGCTGCACGCTCCACCATTCGGTGAGATAGCGGTTGATGTCGAGCGGGCTCGACACCACGCGCTGGATGTCGCGGCGCAGGATATGGCTCAGGTCCGCCAGCCAGCGCGTATCGAACGGTTCGGATGTCGCAAAAACCACCTGCATGTCGGTGACCGCCACCGGCAGGATGCGATAGCGCAGGGCATAGGCGTGGCTGATGACCTGGGTCACGGCGGGAACATCGATCTTCATCGGATCGATCTTCAGGTACTGCATCTTCGCGCGCAGCGCCAGCCACTGGGTCAGCACTTCCAGGCTCAGGGGCTTCTGCGCATTGCGCGCATCGGACAGCTTGAGGTTGGCGATGATGACCAGCGGATGCAGCTCGAGCTTGCCGCGACTGATGCGCACGTCCGCGCGCACGCGCTTGAGGTCGGCCTCTGTGATGAGTCCATCGGCGAGCAATGCACCGAGCGCCTCATCCAGATCGACGCGATGATGCAAGCCAAGAAGTGCGGAAGCAACGGGCACCGCCAGCGCATCCTGCGCCGCGCCCGGTCGCACGGGTTGTGTTGCCATGCGGGGCAATCTCCGGAGATTCCTGCGTGGCCGTTATACTAGCGCGCTTTTCCACCGCTACTGTGAGCCCCGTTGCATGGCCGGACTTAGTTTCCAGGACGTCATCCAGACCCTCAACCGCTATTGGGCGGAGCAGGGTTGCGTATTGATCCAGCCGCTCGATACCGAGGTCGGCGCGGGCACCTTCCATCCGGCCACGTTCCTGCGCGCGCTCGGGCCGGAACCATGGTCCGCGGCCTACGTGCAGCCGTCGCGGCGCCCGACCGATGGCCGCTACGGCGACAATCCGAACCGCCTGCAGCACTATTACCAGTACCAGGTGGTGCTCAAGCCGAATCCGGATGACATCCTCGATCTGTACATCGGCTCGCTGAAGGCGCTCGGCATCGATCCGCTGGTGCACGATTTGCGCTTTGTCGAAGACAACTGGGAATCGCCGACGCTCGGCGCCTGGGGCCTCGGCTGGGAAGTCTGGTTGAACGGCATGGAAGTCACCCAGTTCACCTATTTCCAGCAGGCCGGCGGCCTCGAATGCCGCCCGGTGACCGGCGAGATCACCTATGGCCTCGAACGCCTGACCATGTACCTGCAGAACTGCGACAACGTCTACGACCTGATCTGGACGAAGGCGCCGCACGGCGACGTCACCTATGGCGACGTGTTCCATCAGAACGAGGTCGAGCAGAGTATCTACAACTTCGAGCACGCCAACGT
>JBEBXZ010000002.1:0-15846 GCA_040391335.1 Dokdonella fugitiva
ACGCTTGGACAGCTTCACTTCCTCGCCGCCGCGCATCACGGTGACCATCTGGTGCAACACGTATTCCGGCCAGCCCTTCGGGATGCCGGCATTCAACGCCTGCAAACCGGCGCGCACGCGCGTGATCGTCGAATGGTGGTCGGCACCCTGTTCGTTGATGACACGCTCGAAGCCGCGCCGCCACTTTGCCTCGTGGTAGGCCACATCCGGCACGAAATAGGTGTAGCCGCCTTCCGACTTGCGCATGACGCGGTCCTTGTCGTCGCCGAAGTCCGTGGTCTTCAGCCACAGCGCGCCATCCTGTTCATAGGTGTGGCCGTTGGCGACCAGTTCCCTGACCGTGAGCTCGACCTTGCCTTCGCTGTACAGCGAGGATTCGAGGTAATACACATCGAACGCGACGCCGAATGCGCGCAGGTCGAGATCCTGCTCGCGGCGCAGCCAGGCCACGGCGAAGCGGCGCAGCGCGTCGAGATCATCGGCATCGCCGCTGGCACTGACGTCGCCACCATCCGAATGCACGGTTTCGCCAGCAAGAAAATCGCGCGCGACGTCGATGATGTAGTTGCCGCGATAGCCGTCCGCCGGCCAGCCTTCCTGCTCGGGTTCGACACCCTTGCAGCGCGCCTGCACCGACAGCGCGAGATTGTTGATCTGCGCACCGGCGTCGTTGTAGTAGAACTCGCGCGTGACGTCCCAGCCATTCGCCGCCATGACGCGCGCGAGGCTGTCGCCGACTGCCGCGCCGCGGCCGTGGCCAACATGCAGCGGTCCGGTCGGATTCGCCGAGACGAATTCGATCTGCAGCTTGCGGCCGCCGCCGGTGGCATGGCGGCCGTAGCCGGCGCCCCTGGCGTGGATCGCACGCACTTCGGCGTGCGTCGCCGCATCGGCCAGGAAGAAATTGATGAAGCCGGGTCCGGCGATCTCGATCTTCGCGATGCGTTCGTCGCGCAGCGCGCCGACCAGCGCCTCCGCGATCTCGCGTGGCTTTCGTGCAGCGGCCTTGGACAAGGTCAGCGCGACGTTGCTCGCGAAGTCGCCGTGTTCACGGCTGCGCGTGCGTTCGATCACGAACGTCGGGATGGTGCCTTCCGGCAACAGGTTTTGCGCACGCAATTCAGCGAGCGCTCCATGGATCAGCTCGCGCAGGGCATCTTTCACGGCAGGATTCGATCGGTAGCGGGTCGGCTATTGTAGGGTGCGCCAGTGATTTCCCGAAATCATCCGAACGGGCCGTTGGAGCCGGCGGGTTTGTTGCGCGCCGGTTCAGTCATCAATGGCCTTGCGAATCGTCGCCAACTGCTTGAAGCGCGGCCACTTGCGCTGCCCGCATCCTGTGGATAACTGTGTGGGGAAACACCATGGTTTGTTCGCTGCAGCATGGTCCCTGCCCGGAAGAAGCGCCGCTTCGGCTACATGGTTTCAATGCAAACTGTTGATCTTGATCGAAATATTTTCGAGGTCCGGGCGCTGTTTCCTGCGCGATCCGCGGATCGGCTGAAAAATGCGTGCATGTGTATAGAAAATATCGCCGTGCTTGACTTCAGGCCATTTCACGCGCGGTGAGGCGATAGGTTTCCAGTACCTGGCGGCCATTGTCCGGCGTGCCGTGGATCGCGATGCGCGCGCGCAGTCCCAGGCTCAATGACCGGAGTTTTGGCGCGTTCTTCTCTTTCTCGGCGCCAAACGTGCTGCGCCCGAGTTCGGAATTGAAACGGTGCAGGTCGAAGAAAAACCGGTTCTGCCCGTCGGTCAGGAAGCCGAGCACCGGCTGCGCGCTGGAGGCATCGTCAAGATCGCGACCACACAGCATTTCGCGTTCGAGGCAAAGGTTTGCCGCGCTGCTGGCGAAACGCGAGAAGGGCTCGGCGACGTTGGCGGTATCCAGATCGGCTGCAATCAGTGCAAGTCGGTGCGCATGCACGAGCGCGGGCTGGTTTCGCCATTCGGGATGATGCTTGTCGAGCTTCTGGTCGAGCTTGGCGGCGAGTGCTCCCCCCGACTGCACGAGTTCGGCGGCGTTGAAGGCTGCCCCGCCCGGCGGCGGGCGCCCGTCGAAGGTGCTGCCGGCAATCGTCAGATCCAGCGCGCGGTAAATGTCGGCATCATCTTCGCGTGAAAAGCCGGCGCGATCGAGCAGGCGGAAGGTTTCCTCGATGCTGGCACGCTCGTTGGCGCCGACGCCTGCGGCGAACTGCATGGCTTCGCGCTGGCGCAGGTCGTGGCAGGCGGCGAACATGCCGAGTACGCACCAGTCGCGCAGGCCTAGCGCGTAGACGCCATGTGCGGCGATCAGGCGGCTGGTGCGGTCACCGAAAATCTCCAGGATGTGCTGCTCGTTGTGGTAGGCATGGAAATCGGTTCCCCAACTGCCGTGGCGTCGCGCCAGGCGCGCGTAGGCGATGCGAATGACTTCCTCGCAACGCGCCAGCAGATTCCCTGCCTCGCTGTCGGTGGCGATCGCAGCAAGCTGCACGCGGCGCCGTGCGAGTAATTCGTCGAGATCGGCGAATCGTCCCGCGGCCATGGCCTCTGCCGCTTCGATGTCGGGCAGTTCCAGCTCAGTGGCATCGGCTGGATATGTTCGCGGAAAGTCGAAAATCACGTCGCGCAACCGACTCCAGCCCCAGGTCGGGCCGAGTATAGAACTAGCGCCCGTATGCCGTGCAAGCGCAGCGTGAGCAGAGGCGCAGGCTCTGGCGGATCCGGCGATTCCTCGATCCAGCCGCGTTGTGCGAGGGATGTCGGGGCGCTGCTGCCGATCACGAAATGATCGAGCACGCGTACGTCGATCAGCGACAGCGCATCGCGCAGGCGCAAGGTGATGGCGCGATCTGCCGCGCTCGGCTCGGCGACGCCCGAGGGATGGTTGTGCGCGAGGATCACCGCTGCCGCAGTGTGTGCAAGGCAATGTCGCACGACTTCACGCGGATGCACGCTGGCGCCGTCGATCGTGCCGCGGAACAGTTCCTCGAAAGCGATCACGCGGTGCCGGTTGTCGAGGAACAGGCAGGCGAATACCTCGTAGGGATAGCCGGAGAGTCGCGCCTTGAGATAACGCGCGCTGCTGGCGGGATCGGTCAGCGTCTCGTTCTCGCGCAGTTCGGCATCGAGATAGCGACGACCCAGTTCCAGTGCGGCCTGTACCCGGCACCAGGCGACCGGCCCGAAACCGGAACCGCGTTGCGGTGCATGCAGCAACGGCTTGAGACCACCGGCCTTGACCAGCAACTCGCGGCCGACGTCAACCGCCGTCTTTCCCTGGCGACCGGAACCGATGAAAACGGCGAGCAGTTCCGCATCGGACAGGCCGCGGCTGCCGTGCACGCGCAATTTCTCGCGCGGTCGTTCGTTGTCGGGCCACTCGCGAATACCCATGGCGTGAGAAATCCGTTATCCGTTTCGATCGAGGTTACCGGTCGATATGCGATTCCGGCAGCAGCGATGCCCACGATTTTGGGTAAGCTAGGAGTCCTTCGTGATGTCAGATATTTCCTACATGAGTCCTCCGTCGCTGGATCGCGTGCGCGTGCTGCTTGGCGTTTCCGGCGGCATAGCGGCTTACAAGGCTGCCGAACTGGTGCGCCGACTTGGTGACGCGGGCGCCGATGTGCGCGTCGTGCTGACCGAAAACGCCGCGCGCTTCGTCACGCCGCTGACCTTCCAGGCCTTGTCCGGTAACCCGGTGCGCAGCAGCCTGTGGGACGAGTCCGCGGAAGCCGCGATGGGACATATCGAGCTGGCGCGCTGGGCCGATGAAGTGCTGATCGCGCCCGCATCGGCCGATCTCCTGTCGCGACTGGCACAAGGGCGTGCCGATGACCTGCTCAGCACGCTGGTGCTGGCGACCTCGGCGCCGGTCAGCGTGGCGCCGGCGATGAACCAGCAGATGTGGGCGAACGCAGCGACGCAGGCGAACATGACGGTACTGCGCGAGCGCGGCGTTCGCGTGTTCGGCCCCGGCTCGGGCGGGCAGGCCTGCGGGGAATTCGGCGATGGGCGCCTGCTCGAACCAAACGATCTGGTGGCCGCACTGGCCGCAACGCGTGCGCCGCGTCCGCTCGCCGGCCTGCGCGTGCTGGTCAGCGCGGGACCGACCTTCGAGGATATCGATCCCGTGCGTTTCATCGGCAATCGCAGTTCGGGCCGCATGGGTTTCGCGATCGCCGAGGCGGCCGCGCAGGAGGGCGCCGAGGTAAGCCTGATCGCCGGCCCGGTGTCGCTGGCCACGCCGGCAGGCGTCACGCGCGCCAATGTGCGCAGTGCGCGCGAGATGCGCGATGCAGTCATCGCGGCGGCAGCGCAGCACGACATCTTCATTTCCGCGGCGGCGGTCGGCGATTACCGGCCGCAATCCGTTGCTTCCTCCAAGCTCAAGAAGACCGGAAAGTCGCTGGCGCTCGAACTGATCCAGAACCCGGACATCCTCGCCGAAGTCTCGCAGTTGCCGGGCCGGCCGTTTCTCGTGGGATTCGCCGCGGAAACCAATGATCTCGAGCGCTACGCGCGCGACAAGCTGGAACGCAAGGGAGTCGACATGATCGCCGCCAACCAGGTCGGCAATGATCTCGGTTTCGAGTGCAGCGACAACGCCTTGCTGTTGATCTGGGCGGAAGGCAGCCAGCAACTGGAGCAGGCCGACAAGCGGGTCATCGCGCGGGCATTGCTCGAACGCGTCCTCGAACGCTACCGCGCGCGCCAGGCCAGAGTGTTGCAGGCATGACGCGGGCGATCGAGCTGAAGATCCTCGATCCGCGTGTCGGCAACGAATATCCACTGCCGGCGTATGCCACGATCGCCTCGGCGGGCCTCGACCTGCGTGCGATGCTCGATGCCCCGCTGCTGCTGGAGGCCGGCGCCTCGGTGCTGATCGCCACCGGTATCGCGATCCATATCGGCGATCCGGCGTTGTGCGCCGTCGTGCTGCCCCGTTCCGGGCTCGGCCACAAGCATGGCATCGTGCTCGGCAATGGTGTTGGCCTGATCGATGCGGATTACCAGGGTCCGCTCATGGTGTCCTGCTGGAACCGTTCGTCGGCGGCATTCACGATCGAGGCGGGGGAACGCATCGCCCAGCTGGTTTTCATGCCGGTAGTGCGTGCGCGCTTCGACGTCGTCGAAGCATTTGCACCCAGTGTGCGCGGAGAGGGTGGCTTCGGCAGCTCAGGGCGGCAGTAGGCGATCCGAAAATGCGATGATCGGCTGTTGCAGAGCGAGGCAGGCTGCGCAGCCTTCATACGCATCCGCCGGTAAGCTTGGCGTCCGGGGAACTTCGTCAAAGAAGCAGGGGTGACAATCATGGCCGAGGTACAGGGGCCGGCGGATGGGAGTCCAACAGCGAAATCCGCCAAGGCGCGGATCGCACTCGCGCGCCTGAAGCCAAACTTGCGGGTGCTCGCGCCGCTCGCACTGGCTACGGTGCTCATGCTGTTCGGTTTCTTCCTGGTCTGGCAGAGCTCGCTCGTCTACAACGAAAGTGGCGGCTACGAAGCAGCCACCAGCGCCCGGCAGCGCATCCTTGCCGCGATCAGCAAGCATGTCGCGGACGTCACCGCGCAGGCGCAGGATGTCGTGCAATCGGATGAAGTGCTCGCCGCATTGGCCAGCGGCGATGACGCAGGCCTGGCCGCCGCGCGCGAGGCTGCGCTTGCGCAGTGGCCGGAACTGGTCGACATCACGTTCTACAGCCCGCGACTGATGGAAGTGCTCAAGCTCGATCTCGCCGGTTTCGGATATGCGCGCGCGCAGATGCTCATGCAGGCGCAGTCGACCGATGCGCCCGCTCCGGTGCAGATGCGCAGTGGCGGCAAACGCGGCCAGTTGCTGGCGCTGGCGATCCCGGTCAAGGCGGAAGATGCCGCCGTCGCATTCGCCAGCATCGAACTGCCATTCGCGCCGCTGGTCGAGATCCTGCGCAAATCGCCTTCCGGCGTCGCCCGCATCGACTTGCGCCAGGGTGATGGTCGTGGCGACGTGATCGTTGCGCATACCCGCGATGCGTCGGGTAATTCTGAAGCGGACCTGGGGCTGCCGATCCCCGGGTCGCTGCTCAGGCTTGCAATCGCCGATCCCGACAGCATGGTCCTGGTGACGCGTAACATGTGGCTGCTTTTCCCACTGACCTTGTTGTGCCTGCTCGGCGGCTTTGCAGCGCTGTGGTTGCGACAGGTCGGCATGCAGCGTGCGGGGGCGATGTTCCGTCCCGGCGCGCGATCGGTTATCGAGGAGATCACCTTGGCAGATGCAATGAAACAACAATCCGCTGCGGCGGCGAAAGGCGCAGTGGTACCTGCGCCGGCTGCCGCCAAGCCGACCGCACAGGCTGAGAAGCCGGTCACCGTCGAGCGCAGCATCTTCCGCGCCTACGACATTCGTGGCGTGCTCGGGCACACGCTGAACACCGGCGTCGCGCGCCTGATCGGTCGCGCGATCGGCAGCGAGGCGCAGCAACGCGGCTTGCGCGAGATCGTGGTCGGCCGTGACGGTCGTTTGTCCGGTCCCGAGCTCTCCGCTGCGCTGATCGAAGGCCTGCGTGCCGCGGGTTGCGACGTGATCGATATCGGTCTGGCGCCGACGCCGCTCACCTATTTCGCGGCGTACCAGTTGCAGGCCGGTTCCTGCGTTTCGGTGACCGGCAGCCACAATCCACCGGACTACAACGGATTCAAGATCGTGCTCGGTGGCGAAACGCTGTCCGAGGGCGCGATCCAGGACCTGTATGCGCGGATCGCCGAGAGCCGTTTCAGCGAGGGTGCGGGCGGCTTGCAGGTGATGGATCTGAGCCACGACTACATCACGCGCATCACCGACGACATCCAGGTCGAGAACAAGCTCAAGATCGTCGTCGATTGCGGCAATGGCGTCGCCGGTGCGATCGCTCCCGCCGTGCTCGAAGGCATCGGCTGCGACGTGATCCAGCTCTATTGCGATGTCGACGGGCAGTTCCCGAACCATCATCCGGATCCGTCGGACCTGCACAACCTGCAGGACCTGATTCTCACCGTGAAACAGACCGGCGCCGACCTCGGACTCGCGTTCGATGGCGATGGCGACCGCCTTGGCGTGGTGACACGCACCGGCGAAGTGATCTTCCCCGATCGCCTGCTCATGCTGTTCGCGATCGATGTGCTGAGCCGCAATCCGGGCGCGACGATCATCTATGACGTCAAATGCACCGGCCATCTGCAACCGCTGATCCTGCAGCATGGCGGCAGCCCGGTCATGTGGCGCACCGGGCATTCGCTGATCAAGGCGAAGATGCGCGAAACCGGTGCGCAACTGGCTGGCGAGATGAGCGGACATTTCTTCTTTGCCGAGCGCTGGTACGGCTTCGACGATGGCGTCTACGCGGCGGCGCGGCTCATGGAAATCCTTGCCGGCGATCTCGACGGCCGCACACCCGAGCAGATCTTCGCGAGCCTGCCGAAGGGCGTCTCGACGCCGGAGCTCAAGATCGAGCTGCGCGAGGGCGAGCATTACCGGTTCATCGAGGCGTTCAAGGCCAGGTCGAGCTTCGAAGGCGCGCGCCTGACCACGATCGATGGCGTGCGGGCGGACTGGCCGGATGGCTGGGGGCTGGTGCGCGCTTCGAACACGACGCCGGTCCTGGTCCTGCGTTTCGACGCGGACAATGAAGCGGCTTTGCAGCGCATCCAGAACGTGTTCCGCGCCCAGTTGCTCGCGCTCGACAGCGCCTTGCCGCTACCGTTCTAGCACCCGCCACGGGATCCCTTCGATACGGATCGAAGGGATAACTTTCGATGGCTCGTCAGTGCGATCTCTCGACCAGCGCGCGATAACGGTCGATTTCCGTCGCGAAGTCCGCGCGCGCGGTTTCGCGCTCCCTGATGCGCCGATCGATCAGCGCGTGCTGCGCTTCGATCTGCTTGCGCGTTTCGCCGATCTGCCCAGCCAGCTTCGCCGGTACCGGCTTCTCGGTCCGTTCGAACTCGGCCGCCCGCCCAAGCAGGTCGGCCAGGCTGCGTTCCTGGCTTTGCAGGCCGACGCGTGCACTGTTAATGTTCTGTTCGATCATCTGCAACTGCTGCTTCTGTGAATTGAGCAGGTCGGTCTCGGTCGGATTCGCGGCGAGCAGTTGCTGATCCTCGCGCGCACGGCGCTCGGTCTCTTCCTGTGACTGTCGCTGCAGGGCAGCCTCTGCCTTCGCCGCCGCCAGCGCCTCGGGCGACTTGGCGGCCTCGACACGCTTGATCAGCAGGCCCTGGCCGCTGATGACGTCATAGCCTCGCACGCCTGCGTCGGGCGGCAGCGCATCCGAATAGTGCAGGTTGCCCTCGGCATCGCGCCACTTGTAGCGCACGTTGCCGGCGGCCAGCGCAGAACCCGCGGCCAGCACGAGGATTGCGATCGGTATGAGTCGGTGGACAGATCTGCGCATGGGGCTCTCCTTGCCGCCGAGTATAGGTGAGTGGCCCGCCCCGGCGCAGCGTGCGGCATCACACGCCGTAACGTGCGCGGTAGTCTTCCAGCAACGGGCGGAAACGCGCCAGCTCGGGATGCTCTCCGGTGTAGGTCAGCAGTTCGGTCAGACGTGCGATGGCGATGACCGGAATACCGAACTCGGCGGCGACTTCCTGAGCGGCCGAGCGTTCGCCCTGTCCGCGTTCCTCCCGATCGAGCGCGATCAATACGCCGGCCGGGGTCGCGCCGCTGGCACGGATCAGTTGCAGTGATTCGCGGATCGCGGTGCCTGCCGTGATCACGTCATCGACGATCAGCACGCGCCCGCGCAACGGTGCGCCGACCAGATTGCCGCCTTCGCCGTGTGCCTTGGCTTCCTTGCGGTTGTAGGCGAATGCGACGTCGAGCGCATGTTGCTCGGACAGTGCGGCGGCGGTCAGCGCTGCGAGCGCGATGCCCTTGTAGGCGGGGCCGAACACGAGATCGAAACCGATGCCGGAATTCACCGCCGCCTGCGCGTAGCCACGACCGAGCGCGGCGAGCGCGGCTCCCGAATCGAACAATCCGGCATTGAAGAAGTACGGACTGATGCGCCCGGATTTCAGCGTGAACTCGCCGAAGCGCAACACGTTGCGGGCAACGGCCAGATCGAGGAATTCGCGTTGATAGGCGTGCACGGCGGTTCGCGACTGGTAAAGGGGCGGCCATGATAGCCTCCCGCAGCCGTTACAGGCTGCGACAGCCCCTGTTTGTGCGGCAGGGGCGCCTCCGATCCGGTGTCGCGAATACTCCGCCGGATGGATTCGAGCTCACGATTCCGCTTGGCCTGTGGCAATCCGCTCGCTACGCTCAATGGCTTCGTTCCCAACTGGATCCGTGCCACATGCGCATCATCAGCTTCAATGCCAATGGCATTCGTTCCGCGGCGAACAAGGGTTTCTTCGACTGGCTGCGCGCGCAGGATGCCGACGTCACCTGCATCCAGGAAACCAAGGCGCAGGAAGACCAGTTGTCGGATCCGATGTTCCGCCCGGATGGCCATCATTGCTTCTATCGCGACGCGACGACCAAGAAGGGCTACAGCGGCGTCGCGATCTACGCCAAACGTGAACCCGACGAAGTGCGCACCGCACTCGGCTGGGCTCCGTTCGACGAGGAGGGTCGCTACATCGAAGCGCGGTTCGGCAACCTCAGTGTCGTTTCGTTCTACATCCCGTCCGGCTCGTCCGGCGACGAACGCCAGGGCTTCAAGTACGAGGCGATGGACTTTCTCGCGCCGGTCTTCGCCGAGTGGCTGGCCAGTGGTCGCGACTATGTGTTGTGCGGCGACTGGAACATCGTGCGGGCGCGCAAGGACATCAGGAACTGGACCTCGAACCAGAAGAACTCGGGCTGCCTGCCGCGCGAACGCAGCTGGCTCAACGGCATGATTGCCGATGCCTGTGGTGATGGCACGCCGGTACCGGAAAAGGGATGGGTCGACACGTTCCGTGTCGTGAAACCCGATATCGAGGAATACACCTGGTGGTCGAATCGCGGCCAGGCGCGTGCGAACAACGTGGGCTGGCGCATCGACTACCAGATCACCACGCCATCCCTGCGCGATCGCATCCGGGCCTGCTCGATCACCGCCACGCCGCGCTTCTCCGACCATGCACCGTATGCGGTCGACTACGATCTCTGAATCCGGAGGCCCGCCGCCTCAGCCCTTGCGCGAGGCGGCATCCCCCACCGAGCTGTCGATCAATCCCGCGCGCATCATCCACGCAAACAGCGCGACGCCCGGCAAGGCGACCAGCGTGGTCATGATGTAGAACGCGACATAGCCCATGCCCTCGATCAGTGCGCCGGCCGTCGTGCCGGTCATGAAGCGGCCGACCACCGATGCGGCGGCGGAGAGCAGGGCGAACTGGGTCGCCGTGAATGACAGGTTGCACAGCGCCGAAAGATAGGCGACGACGGCCACGCCGCCAATGCCGCTGGCGACGTTCTCGAAGCAGATCGTGAAAGCCAGCAGCGCATTGCTGTGGCCGTAGGCGGCGAGTGCGGCAAACGACAGATTGGATACCGCCATCAGGATGAGGCTGGCGAGCACCGCACGCTTGAGGCCGATACGCGTGTAGAGCATTCCGCCGAGGAAGATGCCGACGAGATAGGCAACGAAGCCGACACCGATGTCGTACTGCGCGATCTCGCTGTTGCTGAAACCGAGATCATCGAGCAGCAGGCGCAAGGTGAGGTTGGCCAGCGTGTCGCCGATCTTGTGCAGCAGGATGAAGGCCAGCACGAGCCACGCACCGCGCCGACGGAAGAACTCGGTCAGTGGTTCGATCACCGATGCCAGCATCGCCGTGAAGTTCCGGCTGGGAATCGGAGCACGGTGACGCGCCGGTTCACCGAGCCAGAGCACGGCAATGACCGCCGGCAGCACGAAAGCCGTACACAGCAGATAAGCGGTCGTCCAGCCCGCCTTGCCGGCGACCAGCAGCGCCAATGCGCCGGCGCTGACCGAGCCGATGCGCCAGCCGTATTGGGACATGCCCGAGCCGACGCCGAGCTGGCTGGGTTGCAGACTTTCGATGCGGTAGGCATCGATGACGATATCGAACGTCGCTCCGGTCACGCCGACAAGCACTGCCGCGAGCGCGACCGTGCCGAGACTCGTCGCCGGATCGACCACGGCGAGAAATGCGATGGCTGCTGCCACCGCCGCGGCCGACAGCAGCAACCACGAGCGTCGATGGCCGCAGCGGCCAAGCAGCGGCAAGCGCATGCGATCAACCAGCGGCGCCCACAGGAATTTCAGGTTGTAGACGAGAAAGGCGAGCGAGAACGCGGTGATGCTCTTCTTGTCGATGCCATCCTGCGCCAGTCGCGTGGTCAGCGTGGCGCCGATCATTGCGTATGGGAAACCGGATGAAATGCCGAGCAGCAGGGCACCGAGCGGCGCGGATTCGAGGTAAGGTTTCAGCGCCGCGGTGAAGTTCGCGCGGCGTTGCAGAAGGGTCGAGGACATGCCTGCGATGCTACCCGATCGCCTCGTCGATATGCCGGCGCACAGTGATCGAGCTGTGATGGGCTGGACGGCCGCATTGCATGGTGCGGATCCATTTCGCTGAAACATGCTTGCAATGTTGCGACACTGCGCGTCCGTCGGGTATGTATCGAAGACATGACAGACATCTTTCTACGGGATATCGACGCGGCGACTCTCGATCGTCTCAACGCAGTCGCCATCGAGCAGGGTTGCACGAAGAACGAGATCGCCTTGCGTGCGTTGCGCTTCGCATTGGGACTGAGCAGTACCGGCGTCACCGCGCAGGATCGCCAGGACATCGCGACGATGCGTGGAATCTGGAATCAGGGAGAGAACCAGGCCTTCAGCGAAGCCATGGATGCCTTCCAGCGCCTTGAATCGGGTCCGCTGTTCGAACTGCCGAAGAAACCGTGACCACGCATTTCAGCTGGATGCCGCGTGCACCGCTCCGAGGATGCGCGCGCCCCGCGCCCCGCTGACACTCGGCAGATTGCCGGGGCGTCCCGCCAGCCGTTCGCGGGCGAGCCAGGCGAACAGCGCGGCTTCGACGAAGTCTGGATCGACACCGACACTGGCCGTGCTGGCAAGCGCCGTCGGCGCAACTTCCGCCGCCAGCGCCTGCATCAGCGCCGCGTTGTGCACGCCGCCACCACAGGCCAGCAATCGGCGCGCTTGCGGCGCGCTGGCCCGCAGGGCAGCAGCGATCGTGCGCACGCTCAGAGCGAGCAAGGTCGCCTGCACGTCGACCGGGGTGATTTCGTGCCCCGCAAGTCGCGCATCGAGCCAGGCCAGATTGAAATGCTCGCGCCCGCTGCTTTTCGGCGGTGCGGCCGCGAAATAAGGTTCCAGCAGCAAGTCTGCGAGCAGCGCATCGTCGACGTGGCCCTGGCTCGCCCAGACACCATCCCGGTCGCACAGGCCGCCGTTGTGTCGCGCATTCCATGCATCGAGCAGGCAATTCGCCGGACCCGTATCGAAGCCGAGGGCGTCGCCATTGCCATCGATCAGGCTCAGATTGGCGATGCCGCCGAGATTGAGCACGGCGCATGGCGCCAGATGATTGAAGATCGCCGCATGAAAAGCAGGCGCCAGTGGCGCTCCCTGGCCACCGGCGGCAACGTCGGCGCGGCGGAAATCTGCCACCGTGCAGATTCCGGTTCGCTCGGCGATCACCGCGGCATCGCCGATCTGCAGCGAAAACGGATGCGGCCCGAGCGGGCGGTGGCGCACGGTCTGGCCATGTGAGCCGATCGCGCGCACTTCTTTCGCCGCGGTGCCGGTTCGCGCCAACAGGCCGAGCGCGGCGGCGGCGAAGCACTCGCCCACCTCGACATCGAGGGCGCCGAATTCGTCGAGCGGGATCGCCGCCATGGGTGCAGTCAGCGCCAGCAGGCGTGCGCGCAGTTCGGCGGGGTAAGGCGAGGTGGACGTCGCGACGACCTCGATCGTCGGCGTGAAACGCACCAGTGCCGCGTCGATGCCGTCGGCGCTCGTCCCGGAGATCAGGCCCAGATAAAGCTCGGCCACGGACATGATCAGTTGGCGCGCGCGAGCCGCGTGTTATCGATCATCTTCAGACGCGCGAGCAAGGGATCGGCGCGGGTCTTGAACAGGGCCAGTTCGCTGGTTGGCAGAGGCTCTTCCTTCGGCAACGTGACGGTCAACGGGTCACGGTGCTTTCCATCGAGACGGAATTCATAGTGCAGATGCGGGCCAGTGGCGAGACCGGTCATGCCCACGTAACCGAGAGTCGCGCCCTGGCTCACGCGCTGGCCGACCTTGGCGTTGGCGAAGCGCGACATGTGTCCGTACAGCGTCGTGTAGTTGCCGCTGTGCTGGAGGATCACGACATTGCCGTAGCCGTTCTGCCAGCCGCGGAACGTGATCTTGCCGTCGCCGGCAGCGCGGATCGGCGTGCCGCTGGGTGCGGCGTAGTCGACGCCACGATGCGCACGCATCTTGCCAAGCACCGGGTGCATGCGGCCGGTCGTGAATTTCGAGGAGATGCGCGTGAACTCCACCGGTGTGCGCAGGAAGGCCTTGCGCAGTGGTCTGCCATCCTCGGTATAGAACAAGGTCTCGCCGCGGGTATTGGTGTAGCGGATCGCCGTGTAGCGGCGGCCCTGGTTGATGAAGGTGGCCGCGACGACGTCGCCATCGCGCAGGCGCTCGCCTTCGCGATAGACCTGATCGTAGATCACGCTGAAACTGTCGCCTTCGCGCAGATCCTGGGCGAAGTCGATGTCGTAACCGAACGCATTGGCCAGTTTCAGCGTCATCAGGTCGGTCATGCCCGCTTGATCGCCAGCTTCGAACAGCGAACGCGTGATCACGCCGTGCGCGACCTGTACGCGGCGCTCGACCGCGCGATCCTGGGTCGCTTCGGCCACGCCCTCGGCCGAAAACTGCAGCGTGATGCGCGTGGCGTCATCACGATCGAAACGCATTGCCTTCAGCGCGCCGTTGGCGTCGATATCGAAAGCGAACTCGTCGCCCGGGCGGATGCGGCGCAAGGCGGTTGCATCCTTTTGCGCGTCGAGCGCGCGATGCAGGTCGTTCGGGCTCAGGCCCTGCTCGCGGAAGATGTCGGAAAGCGATTGTCCGGCGCGCACGCGAGCGATACGCCAGTCCGGTTCGTTTGTTGCATCGGCAGCGAGCGAGGCGATGGCCGCTTCGGCTTCGGCGCCGATGGGCAGTTCGGGGAGGTCGAGCGCGAGCGTGGTGATCGCGACATCGGCCATCTCATTGCGCGTGGCGCTGGCGAATGTCGGCATGATCACGCCAACCAGCACGGTCAGCAGGATCGCGGTGCCGCCGAGGATCCAGTGCTCGCGCCGCCACGAGACCGGGGCCGCTGCCACGTTCTGCAGAAACGTCCAGGTCTGGTTGCGCAGATAGAAGTTGAAATGCTGACGCTGCGCGCGGCGCCTGAGGGCGAGCCGGCGGGCGATGCGCTTCGCGTTTTGGGTCGGCGGGCTTGTCTCGGTCACAATCGCGTTCCGGCTGCTGGCCGCGTACCATCACGGCGCTTTGCAAGCGGCGTCAATGTCAATAGTGGCGCGGACTTGCAGAACATTTCTCGATTAACGAATACTTAACCGGGCCATCACTTCTGGATGGCCAATCGGGCTGTTTACGCCGAATTTTTGCCGCGAAACTGAACGTGTTGAGGTAAATCATGAGTGACATCCAGTCCGCACTTGATCTGATCGGTCGCGGCGCCGAGGAAATCATCAAGCGCGAAGAACTTGAGGCGCGGCTGAAGAGCGGCCGACCCTTGCGCATCAAGGCGGGTTTCGATCCGACCGCGCCGGACCTGCACATCGGGCACACTGTGTTGCTCAACAAGATGCGCCAATTCCAGGATCTCGGTCATCAGGTGATCTTCCTGATCGGTGACTTCACCGGAATGATCGGCGATCCGACCGGCAAGAACGTCACGCGCAAGCCGCTGACCCGGGAAGACGTCGCGGCAAACGCGGTCACCTATAAAGAGCAGGTCTTCAAGGTGCTTGATGCAGAGCGCACCGAAGTCCGCTTCAATTCCGAGTGGTTCGGTGCGATGTCCGCCGCCGACATGATCAAGCTCGCCGGCCAGCATACGGTGGCGCGCATGCTCGAGCGCGACGATTTCTCCAAGCGCTATGCAGCGCAGCAGTCGATTTCGATCCATGAGTTCCTGTATCCGCTGGTACAGGGCTATGACTCGGTAGCGCTCAAGGCCGATGTCGAACTCGGCGGCACCGACCAGAAGTTCAACCTGCTGATGGGGCGCGGCCTGCAGGAGCACTACGGCCAGCTGCCACAGATCATCCTGACCATGCCTTTGCTCGAAGGTCTGGATGGCGTCAACAAGATGTCGAAATCGCTCGGCAACTACATAGGCATCAATGAACCGGCCATCGACATCGTCACCAAGACGATGAAGATCGGCGACGAACTGCTCTGGCGCTGGATCGAGTTGCTCAGTTTCGAGATCTCGCTGGATGAGATGAAGCTGCTCAAGGGAGAGATCGAATCGGGCCGGCTCAATCCGCGTGATCTGAAGATGCGTCTCGCGCGAGAACTGGCCACGCGTTTCCATGACGCGGCTGCCGCTGACTTGGCGATTGCCGGCTGGAACGCGGTCGTGCGCGGCGAGGGAGACACCAGCCTGTTGCCCCTGGCCGACATCCACGTGTCGGCGGAAGGTCTGCGTCTCGCCGGATTGCTCACCGCCGCCGGTCTCACGTCGAGCAATTCCGAGGCGAATCGCAAGCTGAAGGAGAATGCGGTGAAGATCGACGGTGAAGTCGTTGTCGATGCGCAGCGTGTATTCACCGCTGGCTTCGAAGGCGTGCTCCAGGTGGGCAAGCGCAATTTCGCGCGGATCCGCCTTGTTGCCG
>JBEBXZ010000003.1:0-14465 GCA_040391335.1 Dokdonella fugitiva
TCGGTGCAGCATCTGATCGCCCCGCATCCCGCTGCGGATCTCCTGCTGCTTGATCTGCACATGCCGGGGGCACGCGGATTCTCGACGCTCGCTTTCATCCGCGGCCAGCATCCCGGCCTGCCGATCATCGTCGTCTCCGCGCACGAGGAAAGCGCCGTGATGCGCCGCGCGATCGCCCACGGCGCCTCGGGCTACATCCCGAAATCGGTGTCGGTCGACGTCATCGTCGGCGCCGTGCGCAGCGTGCTCGATGGCGACGTCTGGTTGCCGGAATCGGTGGGCAGCGTGGATACCGCCTTGCCGTCCGACGAGGCACAGGTCGCCGCACGCATCGCCGAACTGACGCCACAGCAATTCCGCGTACTGTCCATGATCGCCGAAGGCTTGCTCAACAAGCAGATCGCCTACGAACTCGGCGTCTCCGAGGCGACGGTCAAGGCGCATATGACCGCGATCATGCGCAAGCTCGGCGTCACCAATCGCACGCAGGTCGCCTTGCTCGCCAATCATCTCGCGGTGGAGCAGGACGCGGCTCCAGGGAGCTCCGGGCACGATCCCGGACGCTGAGCGCACGGCAACGTTCCAGCAGCGCCTCCCGGCTGGCCTTTTGACCATCGTCCCTGCCGCACGACGGCACCTCCGGGAACAACGGTTCGCCCATCGCCTTGCTGTTCGATTGATTTTACCGGGCAGCGTTGCGAATCGTGAATCAATGCGCATGGCGCGTTGCCCAACCTGAACATTACCGCTATCGTCAGCGGCGCAGGGGTTGCTCCGACGTAAGCGCGTCGGATTCGAGGGCGCAGATGCCGAAAATGTTGCGCAATGGGCTGCTGGTGCTCTTCTTTGCGCTGTGCGTGATCGCCGTCGGATTCGAGCTGTCGGCCCGTTCGATGGCGCAAAGACTGAGCGAGGCGATCGCTCCGGCGGCCGTTCTAACCTACGAGAGCGCGGGATTCGCCTTCGACGGGCGGTTGCGACTGCGCGGCGTGCGGTTGCGGATTGTCGATGGCCTGTGGCGCGGAAACCTGCGCGCGCGCGTCGTGCACTTCGGGCCGCCCTATTCGTTCTGGTTGATCAGTGAGGCCTTGTCGGGCGACGCCGACATGCCGTCAACCCTGATAGTGGACACTCTCGGCCTCGACGTATCCGATATCGAGTCCGCGCAACTCTCCTCGACCTGGTTGCCGACACCGGCGCTGGCCTTGTTCGAGACGCTGGGTTGCGGCAACGATGCCCTGACTGCCAAGGATCGCGCTGGCATGGGCGTCGCGCTGGCCGAGCGCAAGGATCGACTCGAGTATCGATACGAGCCTGCGGCGAAACGGCTTGAGCTCAAGCTGGAACTGCTGAGTCCTGGTGTCGCGCATTGGCGTGCGTTGGCCGAACTGCACGGCTACGCGCCATCGGCCTGGACCGACGCCGGCAAGCAGCGCGACATCCATCTCTCGCGTGCGGAACTGGTCTATGAGGACCCGGATTATCTCGCGCGACGCAACCGGTTCTGCGCGCAATGGCTCGGGATTCCGATCGATGCCTTCGTGGAAAGACATGCCGCTGCGGTGGATGCCCTGCTCGCGACATACGGCGTGGTGGCCAGCAGTGATGTGCGCACGACCTACCGCAAGCTGGTCGCCGAAGGTGGCCAGATGCAGGTGATCAGTCTTCCGGAGAGCGGTTGGCGGCCCACTGACATCAATGCCTATCCACGCAGTGAACTGCTGCGTGTGTTGAATGTGACGGCGCGGCGTGGCGAAGCGCAGCCGATCATGTTGCGCCTTGCATTCAACGACCCCGAGGAACCATTCCAGCTTGCAGCTGCTTCGCCGGTGGACGGATTCGACGCGGCTCCTGTCGAGGTCGCCGCGATGGAGTCGCCAGCGGAGGACGCGGCGGATCAGGTCGCCATCGATGCGCGCTTGCCGACGCTGTCGGTGGTTCCCCGGGAGGAAGGCACGCCGATGCCCGCAACATCTGTCCCGGACGAGGTGGTCCCAGTTGTTGTCGACCCCGGCACCGCGATTCCGGATCAGCCGCCGCAAGCCGCCGAAATTACGTCTTCGGATGCCGGAACGCCACGCTCGATGCCCGCCGCGAGCGCACCCGCGCCGCCCGAGAATTCAACGCTGGCCCTGGTCTGGAAGCCCGGTGTGATCGAGAAGGCAGTGCGTTCGGCATCCGCGCCGCCGGATGACGATGTCGTCGACGCGCGAACGCTGCGGGAGCATGCGGGACGCCGCGTACGCATCGTCACCTCGGGCGGGCGGCGCATTGAAGGGCGTGTTTCGACGGTGGACGGCGGAAATCTCGTGCTCGTTGTCCCCGCTGCCCAGGCCGGCGGCAACGCGCAACTCAACGTTCCACAGAGCAACATCGTCGAGGCAAGACTGGTACGGCGGCGCTGAGCATTCCGCTCGACTGCGGGTTCAACCACGTTGCGACGGGAGGGCACCTTCGTTCGTCTTTCTATCATGGCTGCAGATGGAACCCTCATTCGCGTGAGCACCGGCTTCGGCCAAACCCTGGACCCCTTCACGCTGGAGCGAGCGAAGCGCGGCGAGGTACGTGCGCAGGCGGCGATTTATGAATTGTACGGAACGGCCTGTTTCAATCTGGCACTGCGCATCCTCGGCGAGCGCGCGAGCGCGGAGGATGTGGTGCAGGATGTTTTCCTGCGCATGATGGATACGATCCGCGGTTTTCGCGGTGAAGCTCCTTTCGGGGCCTGGCTCAAGCGCATGACCGTGAATGCGACGATCGATGTATTGCGCCGAAACCGGCGTTTCAGCAGCGAGGATCCCGAGGCCTTGTTCGAAACGACAGCGGCCGGCAACACGGATCGCGAGGCGGCGGTCGATGCATGGTCGCTGTTGATGCAACTGCCTTCTCGGGCGCGCGCCGTGTTGATCCTGCACCAGGTCGAGGGCTACACACACAAGGAGCTTTCAGAATTGTTCGGTCAGAGCGAGAGCTATTCGAAATCCATCCTGGCGCGCGCGCTGAAGCGGCTCGGTGCCTTGGCTGACGGCGCGACTCAGCGCCACGAGGTGGAATGATGCAAATCCCTGCGCCCGGTCCCGAGCTGCTCGCCCGCCCGCAGCTTTTCCAGTTGCCCGAGTTCGAACCCGATCCGGCGCTATGGACGCGCATCGAAGCGGCGCACCAGCGGCGTACTTCCGCGCGGCGAAACCGGCGCATCGGATGGTTGGCGGGCGGACTCGCGGCGGCATGCGCGGTCATCACGCTGCTTCCGGTCACGCGCGATCGATCGGCGGACAGCGTTGCGGTCTGGCAGCAACGCTCGCAGGAGCTTGAGCGCGAGTGGCAATCGCAATCGCGCGTGCAGCTCGATCCACGCGCCAGAGCCCAGCTGCGTCTTATCGATCTCGATCTGCAGTCGGCTTACGATCGCGGCGCGGATGAACTTGAACTTGTTCCACTATGGAAATTGCGCAACGCGCTGTTGCGCGAACTGGTGGATGGCTCTGGCGAGACGACCCGGCTGGTGACCCGCATATGAAGTCCAACCATCCCTGGTGCCCGAAAGTGAGCGTGCGCAACCCGTGGTTCGCCATTGCTGCTCTTGCGGCACTGGTTCCCGCCATCGCCCATGCACAGGCGCCCGCCGAGCAGAGACTGCGCGAGGAGCTTCGCGAATGGATGCTCGGCATGATCGAATCCGGTGCGCTCGATTCGGACGCTGCCGGTGGTGACCGACTGACCATTGATGAGCCGTCGCGCCGCGTGGTCCATCTCGGCGTGCTGGTGGATAGCGCAAGCGGCGCAAGGGCCGCCGATGGATTGCATGTGATCGGCACCACGCCGGGCGGCAACGCGGAGCGCATCGGCCTGCGCAGCGGCGATGTGCTGCTCGCGGTCAACGATGTTTCGCTGGTTGCACTCGGTGAGGAAGCGCGTGTCGGCGCACGTGCCGCGCGCGTGCTCAAGAATGAGGTCGATGCACTCGGTGAGGATGCGGCGATCAGGTTCGAGGTGCTGCGCGATGGACGCAAGCTCGCAGTGGCGGGCACGCTCAAGGTAACCGTTGTGCCTGCGGTGCACCTGCGCCTTGGCGATGAACCACCGCCGCCTTCTTCTACGACTTCCGATGTAATCGCCATGGCGACTGGTTGCGGACGAATCAGCATGCGGGACCTGGCCCCGCGCGGCGAACAGCTTCATCCGGCGAGCGTGATCCGTATCGATGGAAAAACTCCCGGCGTCACTGGCCAGGAAGTATTTCGCGTGTCGGCTGGCGAACACGTGCTCGAAATTGGCGAGCGCATCGAGACCCGCTTTCTCGGATTCAACGAGCGCTTCCGCGATGCCGGGCGCGTGTACAAGCAGCTTGTCGTCACGGTGGATGCCGACAGTACCTACCTCGTCGCCGCGCGGCTCCGCAATGAGCAGCGCAATACCTGGAAGGATGGCGCGTACTGGGAGCCGGTGATCTGGAAGACCACGAGCGAGCGCTGCCCGTAATCCACCGGTTTCGCGCATGGTCAATGCGTTTTTCGCTACGCTTCCGCCCTTTGCGCAGGAACCGGACCGGTGACACGACTCAGCGTCAACATCAACAAAGTGGCGGTGCTGCGCAACTCGCGCGGTGGCCAGGAACCCGATCCGGTGCATGCGGCCGTCGCCGCGCTGGCTGCCGGTTGCCATGGCATCACCGTGCATCCACGCCCGGACCAGCGGCATATCCGTGCCGACGACGTGCCGCGTATCGCCACCGCGATCGGTGCGGCCGAGTTCAATCTCGAAGGCAACCCGTTCGCGCCGGCACGCGACAGTTATCCCGGATTTCTTGAGCTCGTTCGCGCGGTGCATCCTGCGCAAGCCACGCTGGTTCCCGATGACGACGGTCAGATCACCTCGGATCACGGCTTCGATCTTGCGCGCGATGCATCGCGCTTGCGGCCGTTGATCCGCGAACTGAAGAGCGAAGGCTGCCGGGTCAGCCTGTTCATGGATGCGGGATCAAGCGACATCGAGCGCTGTGCCGAGATCGGCGCCGATCGCATCGAGATCTACACCGGACCGTTCGCACAGGCCGTGGCGATGGGTGATCACGATCAGGCACTCGCGCTTTGCGTCGCCAGTGCCGAGCGAGCGCGCAATGCCGGACTCGGCGTGAATGCGGGACACGATCTGAGCCAGCGGAACCTGTCCATCCTGCTCAGTGCGATTCCACATATCGCCGAGGTCTCGATCGGACACGCGCTGTTTGGCGAGGCCATCTACGACGGATTGGCGAACACGATCGTTGCCTATCTGCAGATTCTTGCCGACCGCAAGGACAGCCAGTAACGCAACGTGCTGATGCGATCCGCGCACGGATGCGCGGATCGTTCAAGGCAGCACTCGAACGAGCAGGGCGCTCGTCGTCGACCTCAATACGGGCGTGGCGCCTCGACGCGCAGATCGGCGACGTCGTTGCTTTTGGCGATGGCCAGCACCGCTGCAAGATTGTCGTACGCGGAATCAGCATCCGGGCGGATCTCGAGCCGTAACGGCATGCCGCTGGCTCGGGCCAGACGCAGGTTGGCATCCAGACCCGCCCGGTTCACCGCCTGGCCGTCAAGGTAGAGTTCGCCGGTGTTCTTGATTGAAACTCCGAGCACCCGGGGTTCCTGGGTGTTCACGTGAGTGCCACCCGCCAGCGGCAGATCGATTTTGTGCGTCACGATCGGCGCGGTGATCATGAAGATGATCAGGACGGTGAGCATCACATCGACCAGCGGCGTAATGTTGATGGTAGCCATCGGCGCCGATCGGGTTTCGCGAGTACTTTCAAACGACATGATGCACCCCCTTGGTCGGGAACACGCTTCAGTTTGTTGTTCACTCTGCTTGTTGTCGCCACGTGAACCGGATCCGTTCGGTTGGCTGACGCTTCCAGCCTAACCCTTCCCGCTGCCGCTGGGAACTCCCCAAAAACAAACGGCGCCGCAGATGCGGCGCCGTTTGGGGACACGCATGACGCTGACCGGACGTTTTACTGGCCAGCTTGCGCCGTGATGAAGCCGATCTTGACCATGCCCGAACTCTTGGCGTTGGCCATGACCGTCGCGATCAACTGATACTGGGTCGTCTTCTCGGCGCGAATCTGCAGCTCGGGCTGTGGATTCTTCTGCGCTGCAACGCGCAACTGGGCCGAAAGCATCGCCTCGGTGATCGGTTCATCGTTCCAGTACAGCTCACCGCTTTCCTTCACAGCCAGGTCGATCGGCTCGGGAGGATTGGTCTCAACGGTGTTCGGATTGGCTTGCGGCAGATCGATGCGGATCTTGTGCGTCATCAGAGGTGCCGTGATCATGAAGATGATCAGCAACACCAGCATCACGTCCACGAGGGGCGTGACGTTGATTTCCGCCATCGGACCACCGCCGCCCGAATTGGAAGACATTGCCATGGCTTACTTCCTCGCGGCTGCGGGCGCCGAAGCTGCGTTGCCATCAACGCGAGAACCGATCGCGAAGAAGTCGTGCAGGTCATGCGCGAACTCATCGAAACGAGCGTAGATCAGGCGGTTGCTGCGGACATAGAAGTTGTACGCCAGAACCGCCGGGATCGCGACGAACAGACCGATCGCGGTCATGATCAGCGCTTCGCCGACCGGACCAGCAACGGCTTCCATTGACGCCGAACCGGTGGACGCGATCTTGATCAGGGCGTGGTAGATGCCCCAGACGGTACCGAGCAGGCCGACGAACGGAGCAGTCGAACCGACCGTGGCGAGCACCGTCAGGCCACCTTCGAGACGCATGCTTTCACGGGCGACGCCCTGGCGCAGCGCGCGGTCGATGAACTCGGAGCGGTTGAGTGCTTCGACCAGGCGGCTGCCTTCGTGACGCGTATGGTGCTGCGCGGCCACGGCGGCTTCGAGGGCGATTTTCGAGAACGGCTCGGACTTCGGCTGTTCCTCGAGGAAGCGGATCGCTTCCTGCGCCGACGGCGTTTCCCAGAAGGTATGGATCACGCGATCCATGCGCGAGCGCACCATCGTATTGCGAATGAGGTTCGCAATGATGAAGTAGATCGACAACACCGACATGGTGAGCAAGGTGATGAACACCACCCAGCCAACCGGATCGAAGTTGTGGATCAGATGATCGAAGCCCATCTGCGACATCGCTTGGGCGTTGTTGCCACCACCTGGAACGGGCGGGGGAATGGCACCTGACTGATCCGCAGGCGAGGTCGAAGAGGCATCTTGCTGCATGGCGCTACCTTAGATGATTACTACTGGTTGAGATTGAACTCGACGGGAACCAAGGCATAGCCGCGAACCCGCTGGCCATCCTTCATACCGACATTGAACACCCATGTCTTGACTGCCGCAATTGCTGCTTGATCCAGCAAACGGTGGCCACTGGACTTCTCCACGGTGATCTCCTCCGGCGTACCGTCAAGACCCACGAGTACCTTCAGCATGACCTTGCCCTGCATGTGCTGGCGGACGGCCTGCGGCGGATACTTTGGCGGACGCAATTTACGGTAACTGATATTTTCGCTGGGTGCGATATCAGATGGCGGCGCCGGTGGTGCCGGTGGTGCCGGCGGCGGTGCAGCCACGGCCATCGGCGAGGCTTCCTCGACGATAACCGGCGGCGGCGGCTCCGGTGGCGGAGTCGGTGGTGGCTTGATCTTTTCGATCACCTTCGGTGGCGGCTTCTTGGGCGGCTCCGGCGGTGGCGGCGGCGGCGGCGGTGGCGGTGGCGGCGGTTCAATGAACTCGACCGTCACCTTGTTGTCGACTTTCTTCTCTTTCGGTGCCGGCGGAGCCACCGGAGTGGCCAGCAGGGCGAGAGCAAACACGTGCACGGCAAACGCGCCGGACAGAGCCGCAACGCGCCGCCAGTTGAAGGAGTCTCTCTCGGGTTGGTAGACGTCAGCCATCAGTGTTGACCAAACAATTGTTGTTCTTGCGAGCGATCCGCGCGGGTTCCTGCGGACATGACAGACGCCGGTCCCAAAAAGCGTAGCCCGGCAAGGTACAACACCCACGGCCTATCCGACAAGAGCTGTTATCCACTGAATTAGCTATCATTTTGCTGTCATATCCCGCGTGTTTGGGCCGTCCGGTCATTTTTTGGTCGGCCGCTTGAGCTTGACGCCCGTCTGGGTCGCCTTGATGCGTTGCTCAGCCATCACCTTGGTACTCGGGAACGTGGCAGCCTTGCGCCAGCTGGCGAGGGCTGCTGCATCCTGCCCGGCAGCGCTCTCGACATCGCCGCGCAGAACATATGCTTCGCCTTCCTGACGCAGCCCGCCCTTCCCGATCGCACGATCCAGCGCAGCCTTGGCTTCCGCGTTGCGGTCGGCGTAATACAACATGTAGCCGAGCTGGTAATCGACGTTGCCGTCGGTCGCCAGCGGCGATGCCTTGCCATAGGCCTCGATCGAGCAGGCGTCGTCGTCGTACTGCGAGCACAGGTCGCCCTGCAGGCGATAGACCTCGAGCGAGGGCTTGACCGCGCCCTTGTCGATGCCTTCCTTGAGGACCGCGGAAGCTTCCCTGGGCTTGTCCGCACTCGCGTACAGCTTGGCGAGCTGGATGTAATCCTCGGACGCCGTGATCAGGCCCTTGTCCTTGGCCTGGCTCAGGACCTCGATCGCCTTCGGATAGTTGTCGCTGTTGATGTAGATCGTGGCGAGTTGCTTGAACTGCTTCAGGTCATTCGGGTTCTTCGCCAGTTGCTCCTGGCCGAGCTTGGCGGCCTCGTCGTACTGGTCGAGTTCGAAATAGCTGGCCATCAGGATCTGCGTCCAGCTCTCGTTCGGCTTGTCGCTGGCGGCGATCGCCTTCTTCATCGTGTCGATCGCATCCTGGTAGTTCTCCAGGCGATACGAGATGTTCGCCTTGAGTGCGAACTGGTCGGCGCTGGTCTTGCCGGTTTCCTTTTCGAAGCGATCGAGCGTGGCCAGGGCGTCGGCATACTTCTCGCTCTGCACCTGCATCTGCGCGAGCTGGTACATCAAACCGAAATGCTGGCTATTCGGCAGGGCATCGGTGTCGATGGCCTTGCGCGTCGCCTCGATGGCCGGATCTTCCTTGTCCTGATCCCAGTAGACACGGCCGAGCAGCTGCTGGGCATACGCTTCCGCGTACTTGCTGAGCTTCTTGCCTTGCAGCGTTTTCTCGATCAACGGCAGCGCTTCTGCGCCTTTGTCGTCGTTTACGAAATCGCTGGCTTTCGAAAGATCGCTCTGTTCGCGCTGCGACATGCTGGCCTTCGGCTCGCTGCGCTTCGCATTCGGGTACTCGTTGACCTCTTTGCCCTTCTTCTGGGCGAAGGCGGCGGAGGAGAACAGCAGCACGGTCGCACAAAGTGCGACGCGCGCGAGCCTGGAAAACTTCATGATCATTCCTCGACTGGGAGCTTATGGGCGTCCGCGCCCTACCCGCGGACAGTTTCATGTTTACCGAGCGTACCGCCGCATTGCTTGAATGCACAAGCATGCGAAGGGTCAATCCCGGTTGCCTCGACTTCATGGATCGCCTTCAACGCGCGAGAAGGTGATCCGGGGTTTTTGCTGCACTCCAGCAACGGTGAATGATAAATCCACTTTTCCTTTATTATCCGCTGCCGGGCGATCCGTCCGGTTCGCCCGGCCACGTTCAGACGTCGAGATTGCTTACGCGCAGCGCATTCTGCTCGATGAAGTCACGACGCGGTTCGACGACGTCGCCCATCAATGTCGAGAAGATCTGGTCCGCCGCCACGGCATCCTCGATGCTGACCTGCAGCAGGCGCCGCGTATCCGGATTGACCGTGGTCTCCCAGAGCTGCTCGGGGTTCATTTCACCAAGGCCCTTGAAGCGCTGGATCGTGCGCCCGCGTTTCGCTTCATCCATCAACCAGGCTTGCGCCTGTGCGACGCCACCGCTCAGCAGCAGGCTCTTGCTGGCGCGACTGACGCGCGCGCCCGGCTGGATCAGACCGGCCAGTTGCTGTGCCGCTTCACCGATCACGCGGAATTCGCCGCTGATGAAGAAGTTGGCTGGCAACACCTGCGTCGACGCACTGCCGTGCTGATCGCGCTCGACCAGCAATGCAGCCGGGTGCTCTGGCGTTGCAACACGGATGGAGAGACGGTAACGCGGCCGACCGAGGCCCACCTTGTTCAATTCGCGCTCCAGGCCGGCAATCCACCGTTCGAGGTGCGCGTCGTCACGCCATTGCTCGGCGGTCGGTGGCGGCGCATCGAGAATCGCGCGCAACAGTGCCGGGTCGTAGCGCGAACCGAGCCGTTCGATCTGGTCGAGCGCCGTCTGGTAGTCGGCCAGCAACTTCTCCAGCCCTGTCCCGGTCAGTGGCGGCGCATCCGGGCTGTAGGTCAATTCGGCGTTGTCGACCGCATTGGCGATCAGGTAGGCATTCAGCGCCGCATCGTCCTTGAGGTAAAGCTCCTGTTTGCCCTGCTTGAGCTTGTACAGCGGCGGCTGGCCGATATAGATATGCCCGCGCTCGATCAGTTCCGGCAACTGGCGATAGAAGAACGTCAACAGCAGCGTACGGATGTGCGAGCCGTCGACATCCGCATCGGTCATGATGATGATGCGGTGGTAACGCAGTTTGTCGATGTTGTACTCGTCCTTGCCGATGCCGGTGCCGAGCGCGGTGATCAAGGTGCCGATCTCGGCCGAACCGAGCATGCGATCGAAACGCGCGCGCTCGACGTTGAGGATCTTGCCCTTGAGCGGCAGGATCGCCTGGGTCTTGCGATTGCGGCCCTGCTTGGCCGAGCCACCGGCGGAATCACCCTCGACGATGAACAACTCGCTGAGCGCAGGATCCTTCTCCTGGCAATCGGCCAGCTTGCCAGGCAGGCCGGCGATATCCAGCGCGCCCTTGCGTCGCGTCATTTCGCGTGCTTTTCGTGCCGCTTCGCGCGCCCGCGCAGCATCGACAACCTTCGCACCGATCGCCTTGGCTTCGTGCGGATTCTCGAGCAGGAACTCCTCGAGCTTTTCGTTGACCGCCGACTCGACGATGCCCTTGATCTCGCTCGAAACGAGCTTGTCCTTGGTCTGCGAAGAAAACTTCGGATCTGGCATTTTCACGGAAAGCACGACGATCAGGCCTTCGCGCATGTCGTCACCGGAGAATCCGACCTTGGCCGTCTTCTGGATGCCGGCTTTCTCGATGTAGTTCGACAAGGTACGGGTCAGGCCGCTACGCAAACCGGCCAGATGCGTACCGCCATCCTTCTGCGGGATGTTGTTCGTGTAGCAGAAACAGGTTTCCTGGTAGGAATCGGTCCACTGCAGCGCCGCTTCGACCGTGATCGCCTCGTTCTGCAGGCTGAAATAGACCACCTTCTGATGCAGCGGTGTCTTCAGCTGGGATAGATGCTCCACGAACGAACGGATGCCGCCGGCGTATTCGAATACGTCATGGCGATCGGTACGTTCATCGCTCAACTCGATACGCACGCCCGAATTGAGGAACGACAGCTCGCGCAGGCGCTTGGCCAGGATGTCGTAGTGGAATTCGACATCGGAGAAGATCGTCTTGCTCGGCAGGAAACGCACGGTGGTTCCACGTCGGTCACTTGGGCCGACCACCTTCAGCGGGTACTGCGGCTCGCCGAGCTTGTATTCCTGATGATGTTCGGAGCCTTCACGGTGAATCGTCAGCCAGAGATGCTCGGACAAGGCATTGACCACGGATACGCCGACGCCATGCAGGCCGCCCGAAACCTTGTAGCTGTTGTCATCGAACTTGCCACCCGCGTGCAACACGGTCATGACGACTTCCGCGGACGAGCGGCCTTCCTCGTGCATGCCGACAGGAATGCCACGACCGTTGTCGACGACACTCACCGAACCGTCGGCATGGATCGTCACGGTCACGTGATCGGCATGGCCGGCCAGCGCCTCGTCGATCGAGTTGTCGACGACTTCGAAAACCATGTGATGCAAGCCGGAACCATCATCGGTATCGCCGATGTACATGCCCGGGCGCTTTCGCACCGCTTCCAGGCCCTTCAAAACCTTGATTTTGCTTGAGTCGTATTGTTCGATTTGATCGTTCATGACACTCCACGGCTGTCGGTAGCCGTCACGGCGCCGAGCGGCGCCACGGACGGAACACATTCGTCCGATTATAGCAGTCAGGCCTTGACTCGACCTTGTTCCACGTGGAACAAGGCGAGTCCGGGCTGGTCGGATAGGCCAGCCGGGAGCTCGGTACCTGTCAGCAGCACCTGCGCACCACTCGCTCGCGCCACCGCGATCACCTGCGCCTGGTGGTCCCTGTCCAGCTCGGACGCCAGATCATCGAAGCACAGGATCGGCCACTCACCGGCGTGCCGGGCATACAACTGTGACTGGGCAAGAATCAATGCGAGTGCGCAGAGCTTTTCCTGGCCGCGGGACAGATGCTCACGCCGCGGCGCGTGCTCGAAGCCAACCATCCAGTCAGCACGATGTGGACCGCGCCCGGTGTGACCCCGTTCGCGATCCCGACTCCTGCCCTCGCCGAGTGCGGCAAACAGGTCGACGTCTTCCTTCCAGCCGCGCTGGAATACCAGCTCGCCCCGCCCGAGCTCTCCGAGGAATTCCTGAAGCACGCTCTGGACCACCGGACACAAGCGGTCGATATACTCCGCGCGCAGTAGTGTCAGCCGTTCCCCGGCTTCCGCCATTTCCCGTTCCCAGGGTTCCAGCAGTCCCGGATCAGCGGTTTCACGCAGTAGGACATTGCGTTGGCGCAACGCACGCTGATAGCGGCGCCAATCCCGCAGGAAGGCATGTTCCACGTGGAACACGCCCCAATCGAGAAACCGACGCCGCCCCTCCGCTCCACCGCTGATCAGTTCATGAGAGCCCGGTTCGAAGCAGGACACGGCGCTCGCTTCGACAAGATCGGCCAGTCCGACCGGCTGTGCATCAAGGCGCGCTTCCAGCTTGCCGGACGAACGGGAGACTCCCAGCCGGGCAATTGAGCCGCTTTCGCGCTGAACGCGTCCAAATATCGCGTACCCCGCTCCGCCAAGCCGGCTCACTGTGTCGCGCACATTGCTGCGGAACGTACGCCCATGCGAAAGCATGAAAATCGCCTCGAGGATGCTCGTCTTGCCCGCCCCGTTCGATCCAATGAACGCGGACCAGCGCGCGGGCAACTCGAGTTCGAGTTGCTCGATCACGCGCAGGCGTTCAATTCTCAGTTCGCTCAGATGCACGACGAAAACATTCCCGAAAAAAAGCCCGCGGGTCGGTGGACACGCGGGCCGGTATTGTCAGCGAAAGAACGCCTCAGAGACGCAGCGGCATGATCACGTGGCGCGTGTCATCGGAATCGATCTTGCGCAGCAGGCAGCTGGATTGCGCATCACGCAGATTCAACAGGATTTCATCACCGGTCAACGCCGCCAGCGCATCCATCAGGTAGTTGACGTTGAAGCCGACGCTGAGATCGGAAACGACCGTTTTCACTTCGAGTTCCTCGACGGCTTCTTCCTGCTCGGGATTGTGCGCGACGATGCGCAAGCGGTTCGGATTCACCTCGAGCTTCACGCCGCGGTACTTCTCGTTCGAAAGAATCGCCGCGCGCTGCAGGGCCGAGCGCAATTCCTCGCGACCGACGCGTACTTCCTTGTCGGCGCCGATCGGAATCACCGCCTCGTAGTCCGGGACTCGACCGTCGATCAGTTTTGAGGTGAACGTCACTCCGCCACGGCGCAGCCGCAGATGGTTGCGCCCGAACTCAAGCTCCACGATGCCGTCGCCCGCTTCAAACAGGCCCTGCAATTCCAGCACGCCCTTGCGCGGAATGATGATCTGCCGGCGTGCGGAGATCTCGCCATCGAGTCTGGTTTCCGCCAGCGCCAGGCGATGCCCGTCGGTGGCCACGCAGCGCAAGCCTTCTTCACGAAGATCCAGCAGCAAGCCGTTGAGGTAGTAACGAACATCCTGATGCGCCATGGCGAATGCCGTGCGGCTCATCAGATCCTTCAACGAAGCCTCCGGCAGACTCACGCGCTCGACCAGATCGATGTTCTCGATGACCGGGAACTCGCTGGCCGGCAGGGTGGCGAGCGTGAAGCGGCTGCGTCCGGCACTCACGGAAACGCGTTCGCCGGATTGTTCGACCTTCACGCGTGCGCCGTCGGGCAGCGCGCGGCAAATATCGAACAGCTTGCGCGCCGGAATCGTCACTTCGCCCTCGACCAGATCTTCGGCGGACGTCCGCGCGATCATTTCGACTTCGAGATCGGTTCCGGTAAATGAAACGCCTTCGGCATCCACATGGACAAGAAGGTTCGACAGCACGGGCAATGTCTGCCTCCGTTCGACGACACCCACGACTTGTTGCAGTGGTTTCAGCAGAGCTTCGCGTGGCAGTGTGAAACGCATGGTCTGGGCCCTTCCTGTTTCTGTTCTTTTGTTTATGAAGAATGGTGGTGGTAGCTGGTGCTGTGGACAAGCCAAAAAAAGATCGAATAGCGAGTTA
>JBEBXZ010000004.1:0-14275 GCA_040391335.1 Dokdonella fugitiva
GCTATGCACGCACTACGGATGTCCGGTGACTTCGCTCGATCCGAGCGAGAACAAGATCGTGTGCAATTGCCATGGATCGGTGTTCGATGCTGGCAACAAGGGCACGGTCGTCAAGGGGCCCGCCGTGCGCCGTCTCGCGATGATGCCGCTGGGGATCACCGATGGCGCGTTGGTGATCGCAGGCAAGTTCGATGGCCCTCTCGGGCCCCCGATGTAACGGGGCGGCAACCGCTGTCCTTCGCAATCCAGAAGCCAAAAGAACCACTGGGAGACTCTTTTCATGAAACTGCAACTATCTGTCGCCGCGCTCGCTGCGACGCTTGCCTCAGGCGTGTGCGCGGCCGCCGACTACAAGCCGGTCACCGACGCGCGCCTCGCCAATCCGGAGCCGGAAAACTGGCTGCTCACCAAGGGCAACTACGCGGGCTGGAGCTACAGCGCGCTGGACCAGATCACGACCGAGAACGTTTCCAAGTTGCGACCTGTCTGGTCGGCCGCGACCAACGTCGGTTCGGGGCACGAGGCGCCGGCGATCGTCAATGGCGAATACATGTTCGTCGCCACGCCGCATAACCAGGTGCTGGCGTTCGATGCGAAGACAGGACGCACCCTGTGGCGTTACCAGCGCGAAATGCCCGAGGGCTTCGGCGCACTGCACCGGACCAATCGCGGTGTCGCGTTGTGGGGTGACAAGGTCTATATCGCGAGCATCGACTGCATGCTCAGCGCACTGGATGCGAAGACCGGCAAGCTGATCTGGGAAGCAACCGTCTGCGACTGGGAAAACGAAAGTGCCTACATCACCTCGGCGCCGCTCGTGGTCAAGGGCAAGGTCATTGTCGGCCCGTCCGGCGGTGAGTTCGGCGTGCGCGGTTTCCTCAAGGCCTATGACACGGAAACCGGCAAGCTGGCCTGGACGCGCTACGCCGTTCCGGCCCCAGGCGAACCGGGTTCGGAAACCTGGCCGCAGGACGGCCAGTGGAAGGATGCGTGGAAGAACGGCGGCGGAACCATGTGGATGCCGGGCAACTACGACGTCAAGAACGACGTCATCTACTGGGGTGTCGGCAACGGTGCGCCGTGGCTCGGCGACCAGCGTCCCGGCGACAACCTGTATCTGGCCTCGGTGATCTCGCTCGATCCGGATACCGGCAACATCCGGGGCCACTACCAGTACCACTGGAATGATTCGTGGGACTGGGCCGGCATGAACGCGCCGACGCTGGTCGAGTTCGACCGCAAGGGCAAGAAAGTGTCCGGACTGATCAGTGCACAGCGCAACGGGCGCATCTACTGGCTCGATCGTGACGCCAAGGGCAACATCAAGTACGACAAGTCCGAACCCTTCGTCCATAACAACGCGTTCAAGTCGATCGACCCGAAGACCGGACGCCCGACTTACAACGAGGATGCGAAACCGGCGACCGACAAGACGGCTACCTACTGTCCGAGTATCTGGGGCGGCAAGGACTGGCAGTACGAGGCGTACAACCCGAAGACCGGCATGCTGTACATCCCGTACAACGACAATCACTGCATCACGCTGACGGGCATCACCCAGAAGCGCGCGCCAGGCCAGTGGTCAGCCGGTGTGGATATCAACCGCCTTGATCTCTCGGTGAAAAAGGGCTTCGATCATATCGGCGGCATCCAGGCCTGGAGCGTCGATGGCGGCAAGGAAGAGTGGCGCCAGACCTATGCCAAGTCGTGGAACTTCGGTTCCATCCTGACCACCGCGGGTGGCGTGCTGTTCGCGGGCGGTACCAACGACCGCATGTTCCGCGCGTACGATGCGAAAAGTGGAAAGCTGCTCTGGGAGTTCCCGACCCCATCGGGCATCATCTCTCCCCCGAGCAGTTTCTCGATCGACGGCAAGCAATACATTGCGGTGGTCTCCGGGTTCGGCGTTGACGCGCAATGGATCCAGGGCAAGATGCACGACCTCGACGGTTGGGAAAAAGCGGTTCCGGAAGGTGGATCGGTCTGGGTGTTTGCCCTCGGCGACTGATACCGGATCCTGTCCATTTGTGTGATCAGCGGGTCGTCCGTTCCTCCTCGAGAGGGCGGCCGGCCCGCAATTCGTTTCCGCCATCGGGATTCGATCAGCATGGGCTGCGCATGCGTTCCAGACAAGGCGCGGCCAGAAATCACGAAAGAGGAGTTGCCAATGTCATACCCGAAAACTTTCATCGTCACCCTGCGCGGTGCGATCTGTTCCAGCCTGTTGGCTGGTTTGTGCATTTCCCCGGTCAGCGCGATGGCGCTCGAGAAGCACCCGGTCCTCTCCCTTGAGGCAGCCCGCAAGATTGCTGAAGGCTGCACCGCCAAGGCGAAAGAGATGGGCTGGAAAATGAACATCGCGATCGTCGATGGTGGCGCGAATCCGGTGCTCTTCGAGCGCATGGACGGTGCGGCGCTGGGTTCGATAGAGCATGCCCAGCTCAAGTCGGTGCATTCCGCGAAAATGGGCTCGGCAACGCGCAAGGCCGGAGAGCTGGCCTGGGGTGCGGACAACAAGGGCGGCGTATTGCCCGGACTGGCCACGCTGCCCGGTTTCGTTACGTTCCCGGGTGGCCTGCCGATCAAGGCCGGTGATGCGCTGATCGGCGGAGTCGGTGTCAGCGGCAGCATGCCCGACGATGACGAGACCTGTGCGCAGGCCGGTCTCGATGCGGCGAAGGGGCTGCTCAAGTAAAGGCACTTCTCCCGCGATGCAGCGAGAGCGGTCGAAGTCCGCGACCTGTTCGAAGGGTCGCGGACCATTGCTCGTCGCGGATCAGCCGAACTGCGTCGGCGAGACGATGCCGTGGCGTTTCATGCGGCGGTAGATGGTCGCGCGGCACAGGCCGAGATCCTTGGCCGCGTCCGTGATGTTCCAGCGATGCCGGCGCAGCATGTCGAGCAATACCGCTGCTTCGTCGGCGCCTTCCGCCGGTTCGATGGCGTTGCCTGGCGCAGTGGATTGCGGGAATGGAACGACCGTGGAGCCTCGCGACGGCGAGATGGGTCCGAACGGATCGACGACATTCTGCGGGAGATGCACGACGTCGATCGCGGCGCAATCTGCCATCTACACCGCAAAGCAGATCACATTGCGCAGCTCACGCACATTGCCGGGCCAGTCGTACATGAGCAGCAGCGTGCGTGCATGCGAGCTGATGCTGGCATTGGTCTGCATCGCGCTGGCTTCGGCCTGCAGGATGCGGTCGACGAGGAATCCCTTGTCGGTGCGATCGCGCAGTGCGGGCAGCGCCAGCGTGGCGCCGCACAGGCGGTAGTACAGGTCTTCGCGGAACGTGCCGCTGACGATCTGGCGGCGCAGGTCGCGATGCGACGCCGACACGACATGCAGATCGACACGAATCGGTTTTTCGGCACCGAGCGGAAGGATTTCGCGTTCCGACAGGACACGCAGCAGGCGCGTCTGCAGATTGAGCGGCATGTCGCCGATTTCATCGAGGAACAGCGTGCCGCCATCGGAACGATGGATCAGGCCTTTCATGCCCTTGCTGCGCGCACCGGTGAACGTGCCGGGTGTGTAGCCGAACAGTTCGCTCTCGATCAGCGATTCAGGAATCGCCGCGCAGTTGACCGCGACGAATGGTTTTTCCGCGCGCTGGCTGGAATCGTGCAGCGCGCGTGCGAGCACTTCCTTGCCGGTGCCCGTATCGCCCTGGATCAGGATGCTGACCGGCTTGTCGACGAGGCGCATGGCGCGATCGAGCAACAAGGTCATGTTCGCGTCGCCGCCGCCCAGGCGGCCGAGGATTTCATCGCGGCGCGGATTGGCCTGTGCTTCCCCTTCGATCTGCGTATGCCTGGCCGGCGCGCGTTTCGGCGCGGTCATCGAAGCGTGGTAGCCATGGCCGTCCCAGGTCGTCACGACGGTGCGATCGTCGGCACTCGTGCCCTTTGTCAGGCGCCAGATGTCATCCATGCGCGAACCGAAGACACCGCTCAGATGGCTGCCAACGAGGTTCGAGCGCGCATCACCGCGCAGTTGCGCGGAGTCGAGCAGGCGCAACTGGCTGCGGGCATCGGTATTCGCGCCGACGACTTTCCCATCGCGATCCACCGCCAGCATCAGTTCGCCGCAGACATCGACCAGCGGGCCGGCCGTACCGAGGCGCAGGATCCAGTGTTCGCGAAACTGCTGGCGAAAGTTGGCATCCTCGATCATGCGTGCGTAGAGCAGCGTCAGACGGCGCGCCAGATGCTGGCTCTCGCGCTCGTCGGGCGACGACAGCGCGGACATGTCGAGGGCGCCCATGAAAACGCCCTGCGGATCGAACAGCGGCGTACTCGTGCAGCTCAGCCCGACATTGCCGATGTAGAAATGATCGTCGCGATGGCAGGTCAGGGTGGCGCGCTCGGCGATGCAGGTGCCGATGCCATTGGTGCCCGCATGCACCTCGTTCCAGTTCGCTCCGAGCGACAGGCCGGCGCGTCGCAACGGCGTGTCCCAGGTATCGTTGCCGATGTAGTCGAGCGTGATGCCTTCGGCGTCGGTCAGCAGCAGCACGTAGCCGAGCGAGGAAACGTGTTTGTAGAGCTGTTCCATTCCGGCACGCGCGACGTGCAGGTGTTCCTCATGCTGCTGCCGGCATTCGCGCAGGCGTGACGAGGTTTCGATGCGCACGTCGGGAAGCTGCGCGGGATCGAGTTCGTGCTCGTTGACGCAGCGTCGCCACGAGCGATGAATCAGATCGGTATTGGCGTCCAGGCCTGCGTTGGGCGATCCATTGCGTACCACCTGCAAGACGTTTTCGATGTGACGCTCTGCCATAGCCATGCCTGATCTCCGTCGCGTTGCGGCCCCTTCGCCTGCACGCGAACTTGTGTTTCTGCAAAGGCCGATGAACCGGTCCCGCGGGTGCGATGCCGCCTGTCATTCGTCCTTGCGCACTGGCGTGTCGCGCTCACGCGTTCTTCTGAACGAGAGTTGCCGATCACGTCATGCTTCCTTCCGCTGTTCGTTCGCAGCGATTGGACCCGCCGCGGGAACAGGGGTGGAAAGATTCTTTGAAAGCCGTTCGCGCATCGAACGCGGCGCCGGTCGCAACGCGCTGCGTGAACGGGTCCATCCCGCTTGATGGCTGGGGGTCAGGCCGCGCAGACGTGGCGCGATCCATGCGAAGAGTCGATAGAGATGGCTGTTGGCATAGAGCAATCGCCATGCTTTCCATGCCAGTGCTTCGCCGATGGTACGTGCGCTGCCTTGTCCCTTCAATCGTGACCCCTGACCTATGGACAGGTGTGAATGACGGCCGGCTTCGCGCAGTTGCATGAGAAGTTCTGGAATCGGGATGCCCACCGGACACACTTCGCCGCAGGCACCGCACAGGCTCGATGCGGTCGGCAGATCGCGCGTCGAATCGAGGTCCATCAGGTGCGGCGAGATGATCGCGCCGATCGGGCCCGGATACGTCGTGCCATAGGAGAGCCCGCCAACGCGGGCGTACACGGGGCAGTGGTTCATGCATGCGCCGCAACGGATGCACTGCAGCGTGGCCCTGAAATTTTCTTCGCGATAGGCCTGTGTTCGTCCGTTGTCGAGCAGCACCAGATGCACTTCGCGCGGCCCGTCCTTTTCGCCCTTGCGACGTGGACTGCTGATGATGTTGAGATACGTGGTGACGGCCTGGCCGGTCGCCGAGCGCGTCAGCAGCGTGAACAGCGGCGCGACGTGTTCGAGTTTCTCGATCACTTTCTCGATGCCGGTGATCGCGATGTGCACGTCGGGCACCGTGGTCGACAGGCGCCCGTTGCCCTCGTTTTCGACCAGCACCAGCGAGCCGGTTTCGGCGACCATGAAATTGACGCCCGAGACACCGATCTTCGCCACGCGGAACTTGTCGCGCAGCGCGCGACGGCCGATCGCGATGAGCTCGTTGACATCATCGGTGTAGCCCGCGCCGGGAATATGCTCGGCGAAGATGTGGGCGACATCTTCCTTGGTCTTGTGGATCGCCGGCATGATGATGTGGCTGGGCCGATCACCGTCGAGTTGCAGGATGTATTCGCCCATGTCGGTTTCGATGCAGTCGATACCGTGTTCGGCCATGCGATGGTTGAGCTCGATTTCCTCACTGACCATCGACTTGCCCTTGACCATGAGCTTCGCATCATGGCGTGCCGCGATTTCCTGGAAGATGCGGTTGGCATCCTCGGCACTCTCGGCCCAATGCACCTGCACGCCATTCGCCGTCAGTCGACGCTCAAGCTGTTCGAGCAGTTCCGGGAGTTTGCCGAGCGCATGCTGGCGGATCTGCTGGCCGAGCGCGCGCAGGCGGTTGAAGCCGTTCGTGTCGGGGAATTGCGCAGCACGCTTTTCAGTCAGGAAATCCATCGCGCCGCGAAAACTCCGGCGCAACACCGGATCGGCGACGACGATGCGCGCGTTGTCCTTGAATGCGCGCGGATCGGCGATTGGCCGGGCCGAACTCACGCTTCCACCTTGTCACGCACGAGCAGGATCACGAGTTGCTTCGGACCGTGCGCGCCGTAGACGAGCAGGCGCTGGATGTCCGCGGTTTTCGACGGGCCGGTCACCAGCAAGGCATTGGTCGGCAGCGCATCCGCCCATGATTGCGCGCGCATCGCGTCATGCAGCGTTTCGTGCAGTTCGCTCGCGCGAAGCACGGCGATATGCACGGGCGGTATCAGCGACAGCGTGCGTGGCTCGTCGAGCGTCGGCCACAGGATGAGAGAGCCGGTTTCGGCGATGCCGCCACGCGTCGTCGTGATGCCAGCCTCGATCTCGGCAAACAGCACCGGCTTGAACGTATCGATCGGTTCGTCGTACCAGCCCAGGTCGGTCGATGGCAGCGCCGCAGCGATGCCTTCGGCCAGCCACGTGTTGCGGCCTGCGAGCACGCGGCGCAGCTTCTTGTTTTCGATCGCGGCGGCGAGGGTTGTCGGCCATTCCTGCAGGTTCGTCTCGATCACTTCGGCCTGCCAGCCGCGGGCACGTTCGATGAAGCGATCGATGATCGGCGACGCGCGTGTCACGTCGTTTGCCGCATGTTCGGCCTGGCAAGCGTCAACGTCGGGTTCCGCCACGCGCTTCGTCGCGGGTATCGCCTCGCGCAATCGCGAGAAGATCGCATGCCGCGCGCGTTGCGAATCCATCAGGCTCATGGCGTGCGCTCCGCAGTATCGATGCCGAGTCGTTCGCGCAGGAAGCTGGCGATGTGCTGGCCGCGCAGGGTAACGCCGCGCTTTTCGAGCGTCAGGTTCAGGTTGAGCAGGCAGCCGCAATCCGCGCTGACGAAGCGTTCGCTGCCGGTGGCGACGAGCGCGTCAACCTTGTCACCGGCCATCGCGGCGGAAATCTCGGGGTGCTTTACCGAAAACGTGCCGCCGAAACCGCAGCATTCGGCTTCATGATCATGTGTCGCGAGTTCGATGCCGGGAAGGCTGCGGAGTGCCTGGCGTCCGCTGCGCAGGGTGTCCATTTCGCGCCGCGCACTGCACGAGGTATGCAAGGCGATACGGATCGGCTGGGCGTTCGCATTCATCAACGGAATGCCGAGTACATCGACGACGAAGTCGGTGAACTCGACGACCTGCGCGGCGATGGCCTGTGCTTTCGCCAACGATGCCGGTTCATCGGCGAAAAGGCGTGGCCAGTGATGATGAATCATCCCGGCGCAGGAGCCGGAGGGCACCACGATCGGCCACGGTTCCGGGAAAAGACCGAGCTGGACGCGCGCGACCGCACGCGCATCGTCGCGGAATCCGGTCGTATAGGCGGGCTGGCCGCAGCAGGTCTGCGCGGCGGGGAAGTGCACGCGCACACCCGCGTGTTCGAGCACCGCGATGGCGTCGAGTCCCGCCTGCGGCTCGAACAGGTCGACCACGCAGGTAGCGAAGAAATAGACGTCTGCCGGGCGCATCGCGCCGGCCTCGAGCTTGCTCATGGAGCCATCCTGTTGCGAACTCGCGGCGAGTGTCGCGCCGATCTTCATGGCTGGTATATTGGTCAGACCAATTTGCGAATCGACAGGATGCAAAGGATCCGAGCACATGGTTTCGCGGTCGCGCGCGAACCGGAGAATCGAGGTCTTCGTATGAAATCCGCAGTTCCGTCAATGTGTCGATGCCGCGCGGCTTCGGCGCGCGGCGGGAGCCATCCACGCATCAAACCGCAACCAGCCAGGAGCGCATGAGCAGCCAGGTCGCAGAGGTCACCGACTACCTCGAAAAATCGATACTCGATGGCCGCCTGCGCAGCGACGTGCGCCTGCCTTCCGAGCGCAGGCTGGCCGAGCAGTTGCGGGTTTCGCGCGCCACGGTGCGCGACGCGATCGGTGGTCTCGTTTCGCGCGGATTGCTGACCCGTCGCCAAGGCGATGGCACCTACGTGGTCGAACAGTCCGAACGACGCTCAGCCGAACTCTGGCTCGACATGGCGCATCGCCATCCGTCGCTGCAAGGCGATCTGGTCGAGTTTCGCGCGATGCTTGAAAGCCGCGCCGCCGAGCTGGCCGCAGCGAGGCATAACGATGCGGATCGCACGCGCCTTGTTGCGGCGCACGCGGCAGTCGATGCGGCCTATGCCGGCGGTGATCGACACGCCCAGATCCGCAGCGACGTCGCCTTTCATCGCGCGATCGCCGATGCCGCGCACAATCCGGTGTTCTCCTACCTGACAGGCTCGCTGCTCAGCCTGCTGCACGATCACGTGCAACTGAGCCTCGCTGGCCTCGAGCCGCAATCGGACACCGCGCAACAATTGCGCGTGCAGCACGGCGCCTTGCTCGATGCGATCCTCAATCGCGATGTCGAACGCGCCCGCCGCGTTGCCAGTGGCCATATCGAATTCGTCGCGGTGCGCCTGAACGCGATGCGGCGGGTCGGTGCAGGTTAGGATGAATCGCTGCTGCAGCCCATCGGGACAAACCGTGTCGTTACTGCTTTCGGTCCGTTGCGAACATTGCGCGGGCACCGAGGCGTATCGCGGAGCCAGGCAGGATGCGCATGACTGAAGGGAAGCGCTCCTTCTTCGCGAGGTGTCTGCGCTTCGTGCTGGCCACGACCGTAGTGGCTGTATCCGGTCTTTGTCTCGCTAGTCTCGCCGCTGGCGAATTCCTCAGTGCGAGGATGACCACTCAGGTTGGTCCGCCACCATCCGGGCTGGGTGCGCAGGCCATCTTCCTCGGCGACGAGATCGATCGAGGAGGCAGTCGCCAGTCGACTCGGCCTGCATGCGGGGGCGCTGGGCGCGTTTTTCGCTCCGCTACTTCTTACCCAGATCCCGTTGCGACTCGGCACACCAACTGAACAACTACATCCGGTCGATCGTGTTGCCAGGCTGCGGACACCGGTGCTCATCGCGGGCGGTACAGAGGATCGCCACACGACACTTGCGGAGACGCGGCGCATCTTTGCTGCCGCCAATGCGCCAAAACAGCTCTGGCTTGTCGAGGGCGCGGGTCATGTCGATCTCCACGATTTCTCGCCGAAGGCGTACAAGGAAATCGTTTTCGGTTTCATCGATCGGCATCTGCAACGCATCCGATCGAGCGCCGCGCAAGATCGGCCACTACCGTAGGCGAATGAAGCTCAGTGCTCCGCGCGATATCCGTGGGCAAGCGGGAATCCCGTTCTGTTATTCGAAGCCATTGCCGAAGATGCGGTCCGGGGCAAAGCGTACGGTCGTCACCGTATTCTTGCCGCGCAGGTTTTCCGGCACGTTCGTGTAGGCGGGATAGGTCAACGCGCCGGTCGCGGTGAAGGATCCGTTGCCGTTCGAAATCGCGCCGTAGAGCGCCGGCATGCGATCGCCGAAATTGTTTGTCGTGGCGAGCGGAAAGCGGTAGTCGCGCGAGTCGCGCGTGACCAGGTTGGCATCGAGGATCGTCAACGTCGCATTGGTTGGCGGGCCGACCACCAGTGAGATTCCGGTATAGCCGACGATTGCGAGGCGCGTCGCCAGCGTGGAGTTGTTGCTTGCATTGGCGACGATCGCCTGCGGCCGGTCGAAGCGCCGCGAGTTGGCATTGCAGGCCTGGCCTGTGTTGGTGTCGCCTCCGAACAGTCGCGAGGTGACCGCGCCGCCATCGTGGTTCAGGCGCAGCACGCCGACGCCGCTCTGGCAGTTGCGCGCACTTTCGGCAACGACATAGATGTCGTCGCGGAACGCGCCGGAAGACGGGGGCGTGACCACCTCGAGCCCCATTGGCCAGTCACGTCCGTCGCCGCCATCGGCGATGTTCCAGCTGACATTGTTCGGGTCCCAGCCCGGATCGCCGCTACCGTTGACGTCGATGCGCGAGACGACCACGTTCCAGTTGGGCGTGGAGATATTCGGGCGATAGGCGAACGCCACGTAGAACTTCGGCGAGTAAAGCGAATTCGCCTCGATCACGCGCGCCTGGCATTCCCACGCGGGATTCCAGCAAGCCGAGGTATTCAACTCGATGGTCCCCGGCGAAGCGGCGAGATCACCCGTTGCGCCGAGTTCGAAGCGACGGTACACCGGCCGTCCGCGACCGCCGTTGGCGGGCTGGAATCGCGTCGCGACGACGACGAGGTAGCGCTTGTTGGCGACGAGGTCGGTGTATGTCGCGAGACCGCCGCCAACGATCGACGTGTCGCCGGGTGACGTTGTCGTTGCGCTGAACGGAATCGTCGACGAGATGAACGATCCATCGGCGCCGAACACGAGGATCTTCGATACGGTCGTCGCACTCGCCGCCGTGAACTGGTCATTGACCAGCACGTAGATCTTCTGGTTGATCGTGCGCATGTCGACGACTTCACTGATCGTCGCGCTGCCCGAGTTCGGGTAGACGAGGTACTGATCGAGATAGTGCGCGTAGCTCGACGCCGGGTTGCTCCAGGTGAGTCGTTGCGTTCCGCTCGCGTTGTAGCGCACGAGGCCGAGGTTCCAGTAGTTGTTCGACTGGTTGCTGTTCGGATGCTTGACCAATGCGGCGACGACGATGTCGCCGTTGAGCTGGATGATCTTCTTGCCGACGAAGGTCTTGTTCGGGTCGGTCAGGATGCTGGCGAACGCGTCATCAGTGAAACTGCCACCGGCGAAGCCGCTGTCGACGGCATACGGTTCAGCAAACAGGGATGCCTGCGCGGGTGCCGCGATCAGGGCGAGCAGCATGAACAGGAGCATGGCGTGTATGCGTGGGCGCGGGAAATGAGTAAACAAGGTCATGATGGATACTCCTGCAGGGGCGGTGGCCGCGCAGCGATGCGCGCAAGCCGGGGAGCATCATCGTGGCAGCACGATCGGCTTCTCGGCTTCGTGGACAGGGATACGGGAAAGCGTGCGCCACCCGGACATGTCGGCATACAGGTTGCGATCACGCCGGGCCCGCGGTCGATCTTCCACAGCCTGTTCAACGGCAATTGGCGACGCGCGCATGGGAGTCGTCTGGGTGGCGCGTCAATGGGTGAGGATCGCGGACTTATGTTCGACAGATGTCTGCGCCAAGCCGCGTACAACTCGCCCGACCGTAGTGAAGTGCATGCCGAACAGCGACGAGCCGTACATCGAGGTCGATGGCCGCGTAGTGACGGGGCAGAACTATGCCTCGGCGACACCGGTGGCGGAGGGTGATCTGCCGTTGCGAAGTCGTCCAGGCACTTCATGGGTGGTGCGGAGCCAGGTCTTGCATCTTCGTGTCTGGCAACGGCTCGCGCGTGCGCGTCGGCCTTGTCGTTGTGCACACGGTGGAGAGGCTGGGTCTGGTAGCGTGCATACCCGTTCGGCGCGTCATGCGCATAGACGGCAAAGTGCCGAAAGCTGCCAGCGCTTGCCCGCGTGTCATCGGACGGCGCGCTTCGGACTCCATCTCCACACCGTGGCGCGCGTTGCAGCGCCGGAATCTCATTGGTGCACCCATGAAAAAATTGCTCGGCCTGCTCATCGTTTTCGTGTTCGTTGCCGGCCTGTACTGGGTGGTGATCGGACGCTTCAACCCCTCTCCACCCCGCGCGAGCTACGCGCAGCCGACGGATCGCGCGGAGGCACAGCGGCAGGATCTCGACTACCTTCGTTTCCTGCCCACGCTCGACCGCAGCTTCTCCGCCGACGAAGCGCAGGCATTCGAAGCGGGCCGCCTGGCCCTGCTGGAGCGGGACGGCCGGCTGAGTCAGGCTGAATTCGCACTCGGTGTATCGCGGCTGGTTGCATTGGGCGGCAACGGGCACACGAATGTGGCGCCCGGTGCACGCGCGCGCCTTCTGAATCGCATCCCGTTGCGCATGGCCTGGTTCGCCGATGAGCTTCACATCGTCCGCTCCGATGCTGCACACGTGTCGCTGCTGGGCGCGGAGGTGCTTGCGATCAATGGGCGCAGCCCGCGTGACTGGCTTATTGCGCTCAAGCCGTACCGCGGTGGCCGCACGGGTTTTGCACGCGCCGGCAGCCTGCCTCTGATGGAATCACCCGAGGCGCTGGCGAGTCTCCATCCGGAAAGCAAGGCCGACTCGCTGCAACTGGCGGTCCGGTTGATGGATGGAAGCCTTGCCGAGGCGGAAATCGTTGCGCACCCGGCTGATCCCGATGCCGCTACCCCGAGATCATCGGTCTATCTTGTGCCGATTGCCGCGGCCGAAGTGGATCCGGACGGGGTGGCCGTTCTCGCTTCGGACGTCACGCTGCCGGCCAGCCTGCGCGGCTATGGCGGCAGCCTTCATTCCGAAGAAATGGACGACGTGTTGTACCTGCACCTCTGGTCTATGTCGGACGACGCCACCGGATCGGTTTCGAAGCAACTCGCTCGCTTGCTTCAATCGAGATCGCAGCCCTGGCGTGCCGCCATCGTGGACCTGCGATTCAACGGCGGCGGCGACTACACGAAGATCCATGCGTTCGCGAAGGCGCTGCCCGAGCATGTCGCGCCGGGTGGACGGATCGCCGTGCTCGTCAACAACGACACCTTTTCCGCCGCACTGGTGACCGCGGCCTGGCTGAAGTACTACGGCAACGGAAGAACCGTCATGGTGGGCGAGGCGCTGGGCGATGACAGCAGGTTCTGGGCCGAAGGTGGCGTCCTGAGGCTGCCCAACTCCAAACTCGCGATCAATTTCGCAACCGGCTACCACGACTGGGAAACCGGCTGCGGCGACCTGGTCCGATGCTTCACGCCGAACTTCTGGTTCGGGGTCGCCGCCGGACCGCTCGACCCGCCTGCCGAGACAGGCTGGCGTTTCAGCGACTACATCGAAGGGCGCGATACGGTTCTTGAATCCGCGTTCGCGCAACTGGGCGTCGAGAAGCCGCGCGGCGAGTAGCGCGATGCGCATTGTCGTGAGGAGCCGCGAGGAAGCGGAGGTGACCTGATGGAGCGGCGTGCCCGGGCGGCGGTCCGCGCCATCATTCGTCGTGCACGCGCAGGAGCGCCAGCGCCGAGGGTTTCCGCGCAAGGTCCCGGCAAGGCCGCAAGCGCGAGCACGATCCTCGCGTCGGCGATTCCTGGCCCCACCCCCATCCGCCCCCGCCTTTCCGCCATGTATAGTTCGCCGGCATGGTGGGTACGGTGCCCAGCCACGAATCGCAGGGAGTTGTCATGGGTCTTTTGCAAGCGGTGGTGGGAGCGGTCGGCGGCACGCTGGCCGATCAGTGGAAGGATTTCTACACGGTGCCGGCGGGCCTGCCGGCGACGGCGGCGCTGTTCGCGGCGGTCCCGCAAGGCACCAATGCCGGACGCGGTTCGAACACCAAGGGTTCTTCGAACATCATCACCAACGGCTCGAAGATCATCGTGCCCGAAGGCTACGCGCTGCTGCTGTTCCAGGATGGCAAGATCACCGGCCTTGCTGCCGAAGCCGGCGGCTACGAATGGCGTTCGGACGACCTCAACTCGAAGTCGATCTTCGCGGGCGACGGTTTGGTCGAATCGCTTATCACGCAGAGCTGGGAGCGCTTCAAGTTCGGTGGCCAGCCCGGTTCGCAGCAGGCGGCGTACTTCGTCTCGCTGAAGGAACTGCCGGACAACCGCTTCGGCACGCAGTCGGAGATCTATTGGGACGACGGTTTCCTCAACACGCAGGTCGGCGCGGTGACGCGCGGCTCGTACACGTTGAAGATCGTCGACCCGATCCTGTTCGTGAAGAACTTCGTGCCGGCCAGCTACCTGCAGCCGGGCCAGGTGTTCGACTTCACCGACCTGGACAACGCCGCTGCCAGCCAGCTGTTCAATGAAGTGGTCGGCTCGCTGGCCCCGGCCTTCAGCCTGTATACGAACGATCCGGGCAAGGGCAACCGCATCACCAAGCTGCAGCAGGATTCGCTGGGCTTTGCGCAGAG
>JBEBXZ010000005.1:0-14209 GCA_040391335.1 Dokdonella fugitiva
CCCGCACCCAACGACCGGCAATGGAGCGCATCTTCCGAATCGCCCATTGCCAACGCGCAAAGCGCGTCACTCCCCTGCTTCCTGCTCGAACTGCCGCGTTTGACGGCCGATCTTGCCACGCCCCCTGCCCATCCCACTCGACGCACGGACGCATCAACGATAGCGCATAAGTGCCCAATGTGTCACATAAGTTTTCATGGAAGGACTGGACGCCAACCGGGCAATTTCAGCGGAATGACGAGGGCGATAGCGTCGATGGCAGGCCTGGCGGGATAGCGGCGATGGATGAGTGCAACATGCAGGACCACCACATGAATCGGCATTGTCCATGTGCGCTTCATGAATCACGTGCAAGGATGCCCCACGCTCGATCCGACATCCGTTGGACTATCGCAGCGCTCCCAGCCCATCAATGAGGAAGCATCCATGGTCAGCAATGTCCGCGATACCAAACCCGCACTCGATGACGCAGCCGACGCGATCAGCGATGCGGCGCATGCCGCTGCCGGAAAGATCAGCGATGGCATCGACGAAGCCACGCGCAGCGCCAGCCGTTTCAGCCAGCGCCTCCGCGAGAACGGCGCGCACCTGCAGGATGATCTGCTCGATGCCGGCGAGCGTTTTGGCGACGGCGCAAAGCGGATCGGTGAAGTCGCGGCGGAACAGATCCGCGCGCATCCACTCGCGGCGTTTGGCATTGCGTTCGCGATCGGCGTCGTTGCCACGCGACTGATGCGTCGCTGATACGCGCCCGCATGGCACCGGACGATGAAGGGGAGCCGGTGGAACCAGCTCCCGAACCACCCGGGATGTTCGACTCGCTGCGCGATGCCATGGAATCGGCGTTGCGCATCGCGGAGGCCTCGCTGGCATTGTTGCGCGCCGAGCTTCGCCTGGCGCGTCGCAGTGCCATGCGCATCGTCGGGCTCGGGCTTGTTCTGATATTCCTCGGCGTGGGTGCCTGGCTCGCCACCGGCGCGGCGATCGCGGCTGGCATCTACCAGCTCACCGGCAACGCGTTCTACGGCATCGGCTTCGTTGCGCTCTGCAATCTGGCCGGCATCGCCATCGTCCTCATCATGATCAGGCGCAACTGGCGTGATCTGAGCCTGCCACGGACACGTGAAATGCTGTCAAGACGAAATCCAGTCGGTGACAAGGCACCGCTCCATAAACCCATCGCTGCCCCGGAAGACCCATGAGTATCGACAAGGAACGCGCCGCAGTCATCGCGGCACAGGAGAACCTGCTGCTGACACGCGCCCGGTATCACGAGCAGACACGCACGCTCGAAGTCTTGATCAGGCGACATCGCGTCGTCTGCCTGATAGGCGCAGGATTCGGAGCGGGTCTCATCGCTGGTCGTTTGCCGATCGCACGCCTCCTGCGGTCGGCCACATCCCTTTTCAGCCTGGGCACATCCATTCTGCGCACACCACTCGGCGCGATGGCGCTCGGTGCTTTCGTTGCAAAAGAGCAACCCAAGGCTGGCATTCCGGGCAGCGACTGATCCTGTATCGCACCCATCATCATTGCCGGCATGTCCAAAGATGCGCGGTACGCATCAAACAATGCGCGAACCGATTCGAGCTATTCCGGTTGTGCGCATTCGCGGCGCAAGCCGGATGCCACACGACTCGCAGGAATCGTTCGCAAGCGATGACACGCCGATCACGGGCTCGCCGTGGCCGCGGGCATGTTCACAGAGGGGAGTTTCAGATATTCATTCTGAGAGTTGCGCTGGGCACGCAATGGAGGGGATACGGTGCCTGCCGGATCGAAACTCCATTCCAACACCACGACATCGGATCCTCGAAATCTCCCCCTGCGCTGGGCATACCGCAGGGAGAGCAGTCCGGTTGCAAGATCTGATGAAGCTTCTTCTTCTGCACATCAGGTGCAGTGATCCGACCTTCCTCACATCAGTTGGTCGATATGGGCGGCCGTTCAAAAATCGATTGCAGTTCGCGATCGATTACCGGGACTACTACTTGGCTTTCTTGGCGACAGCTTTCTTGGCGACTTTCTTGGCTGGTGCCTTCTTGGCAGCAACTTTCTTTGCCGGAGCCTTCTTGACGGCCGTAGCGGTCTTCGCCTTGGCTGTCGTCTTCTTCGCAGCGACCTTCTTCACGACTGCCTTCTTGGCAGCGACCTTCTTTACCGCGACTTTCTTTGCGGCGGGTTTCTTTGCAGTTGCTTTCTTCATGGCCATATCGCGTCTTAGCTCCTCGTCAGTTGGCAGTGGTTGCCCAGTAAAAGCGTGAAGGAATGCTTCGCACAGCAGATTGCTGTTGGTGGCGTGGCGCAGGTTGGCAACCTGTCGCCGGGTCCGCTCGTCGGACAAAAGTCGAAGAATGTGCAGCGGGATCGATACCGTGATTTTTCTTACGGCCGATGATTTCAGGCCGTGCTCGATGTAGGGATCGACGAATCTGGATGCAGCCATGATTCCTTTGAATCGTTTCTATTACTGACGCGGAAATTATTCCTGTCGCGTGCCTGTGTCAACAAATTTCTGATAGGAAACAAGCAGTTCGATGACGGCGAAATCACGCCGGAAATCGCCCCAAAGACAAGCATCAATATTATCAATTGATACTTCGAAATGGACATCCATACGTCCATCGAAGGAAACGATGGATCGACAAGAAAGGCCGGAAACCAAACAGGGACGCGGCCTTCATGACTTTTTCGTGACACGTGGTTGAAAGTTCACAACAAGATCAGACCAGGCCTTCAGTCGCAACAGCCGCGCCGCGAATCGACATCGCGACACGAAAGAGAAGCCGAACGGGAACACAACGCGCGAAAAGAAATTCCTCGAATGCAACGGGAAACCTACGACCACACCCCACACCCTGGGCATGCCGGGCCTATTCAGGCCACGTGAGAAACGCGCCGATGCAGCTCGCTCGCTGCCGTGCTGACCGAACGCACTTTCTTCAGGAATGACGGAGCAGATATTTCGAGAAGCACGCACATGAAGCCAGCCGCACGAAATGCCCTCCTCGCGAATATCGCCTCGAAGGACTCATCGACATCCCTGGCTCCGAACTCCTGATCGCACGATGGCAAACGCATCGACACGCTGTCCGGAAACGACGACGGCCCGGAGAACCGGGCCGTCGTGATGACATGCACTGGACGCTTGTGCTGGATCAGTCTTCTTCGTTCTCGATCAACTCCGCATACGCATCGGGATCGAGCAACTCCTGGAGTTCCTCCCGATCCTCCAGCTTGACGACGAAGATCCAGCCGTCGCCGTAGGCATCCTCGTTGATCGTCTCGGGCTTGTCGGCGAGCGCCTCATTCACCGCCACGATCTCGCCGCTGACCGGGGAATAGACATCCGATGCCGCCTTGACCGACTCGACCACGGCAGCGGCGGTGCCGGCCTGGGCGTTGTCGCCGACGTTCGGCAACTCCACATAGACCAGATCGCCGAGCAGGCCCTGGGCATGATCGGAAATACCGATCGTAACCGTGCCGTTGTCTTCGACGCGTGCCCATTCATGGGACTTCAGGAACATCAAATCGCCGGGAATCTCTTTCATGGCTGGAACCCTGGATGGCGTGGCCGCAACGTGCGGAGTTTGCTGCGGCGGATTCTAGCAGTCCGCCGCGCATGGAGTGGAATCAGACGGAAATCGTCGGCTGCCCGTCGCGCACGAACGGATACTTGACCAGGCGCACCGGCACTTCCTTGCCACGGATGTCCACGCGGACGTTCTCGCCCGCATCCGCGGGGATGCGGGCAAACGCGATCGCCTTGCCGAGGGTCGGCGAGAATGTTCCTGAAAGGATCTCGCCATCACCCGTCGCCGTCAGCACTTTCTGTCCGTGGCGCAGCACGCCTTTCTCGTCCATCACGATGCCGACGAGCGCGCGTTTCACACCGGCAGCCTGCTGCGATTCGAGCGCCGCGCGGCCGATGAAATCACGCCCCTCATCAAGCGACACGGTCCAGGCCAGTCCGGCTTCCCACGGCGTGATCGCCTCGTCCATGTCCTGGCCGTACAGATTCATCCCCGCTTCGAGACGCAGCGTGTCGCGCGCACCGAGTCCCGCAGGGGCAACACCAGCCGCGACCAGCTGGTTCCAGAGTTCGACCGCCCGGGCTTCCGGAACGATGACCTCGAAGCCGTCCTCGCCGGTGTAGCCCGTGCGCGCGATGAACAGGCCATCTGCCTCGAACGCGACGAACTTGCCAAGCTTGAGTGCCTTCGCCGCGACCTCCGCCGACAGGAGCCCCGCCAGCCGGGCACGCGCATTCGGCCCCTGCACCGCAATCATCGACAGGTCGGCGCGTTCAACCACGTTCACGTCGAATGCCCTGGCCTGCTTTTCGATCCAGGCCATATCCTTGTCGCGCGTCGAGGCATTCACCACCGTGCGGAAGAAATCCTCGCGAATGAAATAGACGATCAGGTCGTCGATCACACCGCCCGTCTCATTGAGCATGCATGAGTACAGCGCCTTGCCCGGCAGCTTGAGCTTGTCGATGTTGTTGGCGAGAAGATGGCGCAGGAATTCGCGCACGCGAGGCCCATGCAGGTCCACCACGGTCATGTGCGACACATCGAACATGCCGGCATCGCGGCGCACCGCGTGGTGTTCCTCGATCTGGGAACCGTAGTTGAGCGGCATGTCCCAGCCACCGAAATCCACCATCTTTGCCCCGAGCGCACGATGCGTCTCGTTGAGGATCGTCTTGCTTGTCATTGTCGACTCCGGCCGGCCCGCAAAGGGGCGCATTATCGGCGAGCAGGGACGACTTGTCTTGCTGGATCCCCGCGCCGGGCCGTGCCAATGCGTCCATTGCCGGATGCGCCATCGAGCGCCATGAAGAAAGCAACGATCGCGATGAAACTGCCATCGAGAGAGCGGACGTCGCAAGCATCCGCAGCGACACGCGCGATGACGGTGTTCGGTTCACTGCCGCATCCGCATCCCTATCGATGTGCGCAATGCACCGTTCGACGCTGTTGCCCGTGAAGACGCCTACGACGTGCGGCGCACGCTCAGCGTCGTGCCGTTGACCGCCGTCACTTCGACGGCTTCCCCGGCCTGCGCATCGACGCCTTCCGCCAGCCACACCGAATCACCGACCTTGACCTTGCCGCGCCCGTTCACGAAGCTGTTGGCGACGATGACGCGGCGACCGATCATGCGTTCGCCCTTGCGATTGAGCAGCGGCTGGTCGTCGCGCAGCTCTGCCGAAGGGCGTATGAACTTCCAGTAGACCAGGCAGATCAACACCGCCAGCACGCCAAAAACGACGGCCTGGATCAGGAAAGGCAGTCCGGGGAAAATCAGGGTGACTACTCCCATCACGCCGGCCGCCACGCCGATCCAGAGCAGGAAATATCCGGGCGCCACCAACTCGGCGGCGATCAGCACCAGGGCAAGAATCCACCAGCCATAGCTCGACACGAGATTGGACAGCATTGCGGACATGTCTCCTCCACTCAACGCAGGACGGGCGGTGCGGCTTTCGGCGGCGGGGGCGGCGGCGGAGATTTCTCGAACGAGCTTTTCGCGATCTCCGCGATACCGGCCAGCGAACCGAGGATGCCGGTCGCTTCCATCGGCAGGATCAGCATCTTCTGGTTCGGCGAATGCGCCATTTCCTTCAGTGCCTCGACATATTTGTTGGCGACGAAATAGTTGATCGCATTGATGTCGCCACCGGCGATCGCATCGGACACCATCGTCGTCGCCTTGGCCTCGGCTTCGGCAAGGCGCTCGCGCGCCTCGGCCTCGCGGTAGGCGGCTTCCTTCTTGCCTTCCGCTTCGAGAATCGCAGCCTGCTTTTCGCCGTCCGCTTTCAGGATCGCCGCCTGCCGGAAGCCTTCCGCTTCGAGCACGTTCGCGCGCTTCTCACGCTCCGCCTTCATCTGGCGCGCCATGGAGTCGATCAGGTCGCGTGGCGGCGAGATGTCCTTGATCTCGATGCGCGTGACCTTGACGCCCCAGGGATGGGTCGCCTCATCGACCACCATGAGCAGCTTCGCGTTGATCTCGTCGCGCTTGCTAAGGCTCTCGTCGAGATCCATCGAACCGAGCACGGTGCGGATGTTCGTCATGATCAGGGCGAGCGAGGCCTGCTCGAGGTTGGAGACCTCGTAGGCGGCCTTGGCCGCATCGAGCACCTGGTAGAACACGACGCCATCGACGCGGACCACCGCGTTGTCCTTCGTGATCACTTCCTGCGACGGCACGTCGAGCACCTGTTCCATCATGTTGATCTTGCGCCCGACGTTCTGCACGATCGGAACAAGCAGGTGAAAACCGGGATCCAGGGTGTGCGTGTACTTGCCCCAGCGCTCGACCGTCCATTCGAAACCCTGCGGCACGATGCGCACGAGCTTGGCGAGCGCGATGAACACGAGCACGATGATGATGATTCCGATGAAACCGGGCATGGCGCTCCCTCCTGGCAGATTCGTCCACCCACATTAGCAGCAAAGCGGGACATGCGCCGGTAGCCGGCGGACGGAACCCGATCGAGGCATCGGGCGCATCACGATGCAGAAGGCATGCCTCGCTGGGGAAGGATCAAGCTCACCGACAAGCCGCCTTCGGGGCGGTTCGCGAGTTGCACGCGCCCACCATGCGCCTCGGCGATTTCGCGGGCCAGCGCGAGTCCCAGGCCGGTACCGCTGCGTTTCGTCGAAGAGAACGGCAGCAAGGCATTGGCAAGCACCGTCTCGCTCATTCCCGGCCCACGATCGCGGACCTCGATGCGCAATTCGCCGCCGCGCAACTCGAGACCCAGTTCGACCGCGTCGCCCGGGCCGCCGGACTCATGCGCGTTCTTGATCAGGTTGATCAGCAACTGCTCGATCTGCGCGCGATCGAACCATGCGTGCTCTCCCGGCGGTTCGGCCGGCAGCCGGAATGCATAGTGACGAGTGAGCGCATCGAGAAACGGCCGCCATTCGACGGCGGACGGCTGCGGCAACGGCAACTTGGCGAAATGCGCATAGCCTTCGATGAATCCGCCGAGGTGTCGGACGCGTTCTTCGATCGTATCGAAGACGATGCCCATTCTCCGCAGGTCGCCAAGCCGGGCCATCTCGCGCCCCGAGTGCGAAAGCGAACGAATCGGCGCCAGCGAATTGTTGAGCTCGTGGCTGATGACGCGGATCACTTTCTTCCAGGTCGCCACTTCCTGACGCGAAAGCTCGCGCGTCATTCGCCGCAGCATGATCATGCGGTGCTGGCGGCCCTGCAGCTTGAAGGCGCGCTGCGAGAGATGGAACATTTCCTCTTCGTCGTTGATTTGCACGTTGAACAGGGCATCTTCGCTGGACGACATGGCGCGCCGGAGTTCTTCGGGCGTCTCCGCAAGCAGCGCATCGAAAGCCATGCCGTTCATCACGCGCCCGCCGTTGAGCAACGCGCGCGCCGCGAGATTGGCGTAGACGACATGGCCACCGGGTTCGATCAGGACCATCGCATTCGGCGTGTTCTGCACGACCGTGTCGAGCAGCAGTTCGCGCTGGAAAAGATTCTGGCGTTGCTCGCGCAGCAAGCGCCCCAGCGCGTTGTGCGCATCGACCAGATCGCCCATTTCGTCATGCCGGCGATTGCGGATCGAAAAACTGAAATCGCCATCACCGAATGCCGACACGCTGCCGGACAGCGCGCGAATCAGGGTCGCCACGGGCGAGGCCAGCGCGCGGCCGACGAACAACGCGGGAATGAGCATCGCGACCGCGGCGAACGCCGATCCCAGCAGGGTCGAATCGAGCCAATGAGCGAGCGCCCACGCAAGCAGCGCGGTCACGCTCGACCAGGCCGCCAGGATGCCGGCGAGCTTGCCTTCAAGTGAAAACATGCGCATCGCGATCCGCCACCCTCGTCGTTGAATCCGGCACCCGACATCCGCTCGCAGCGCGACCCGCGCAACCCTCAAGACGTCATTCGTTTAGATAGCACGAGCCGGGATTCACGAGCCACCGGTACCTGGTGGCGATCGGCGACGATCAGGTGCCGCCGACGACGACACCCATCTTTTCCATGCGCCGATACAGCGCCTGGCGGGAAAGACCCAGTTCGGAAGCCGCCTGGCTGATGACCCCGCGTGCACGTTGCAATGCCGCCTCGATCATGTCCTTGTCGGGTTCGGCATCCGCAGCGACGCGTCCGCTGGCCATGCGCGGCGGCCCGAGGCCAAGGTCGCGCGCGCCGATGGTGCCATCGCTGCACAACAGGGCGGCGCGCTCGATGGCATTTTTCAGTTCGCGGACGTTGCCCGGCCAGGCATGTGCCTGCAAGGCGGCGCGCGCACCCGGATCCAGCGTGGCCCGCGCCTGCAGGAAGTGCTCCGCCAGCGGCAGGACGTCTTCACTGCGCTCGGCCAGAGGCGGCAGGCGCAACTCGATCACATTGAGCCGGTAGTACAGATCTTCACGGAAGCGTCCTTCGCGGATCAGCGTCGCCAGATCCGCATTGGTCGCGCTGATCACGCGCACTTTCGCGTGCCGCGTCTTGCTCGAACCGAGGCGCTCGAACTGCCCGGTTTCGAGGATGCGCAGCAATTTCATCTGTCCGGCCAGCGGCAGGTCGCCGATTTCGTCGAGGAACAGCGTGCCGCCATCGGCCACTTCGAAGCGGCCCTCGCGCGCGCGGTTCGGCGCACCGGTGTACGCGCCCGGATCGGCGCCGACCAACTCGGCTTCGATCAGCTCGGATGGCAAGGCGCCGCAGTTGACCGTGATGAACGGACCATTCTGGCGCGCGGAGTTCGCCTGCACGATTTCAGCGATGCGCTCCTTGCCGGCGCCGTTCGGCCCGGTGATGAGCACCGGCACGTCCGCGCGCGCGACCTGGCAGGCAAGTTCGACGACACGCTCCATGCCGCTCGATGCGAAAACGATGCCGCGCAGATCGTACTTGTCATCCAGTTGCCGGCGGCGGCGGCGACGCTCGTCGCGGAACCGGGCGACCTCGCGCGTCGCCTCGGAAAGCTCGAGCAGGTTCTCGACCGTCGCCAGCAGCTTGTTGTCATCCCAGGGTTTGCCGAGATAGTCGCCGGCACCGGCCTTGACCAGTTCGACCGCCGTTTCGAGTCGCGTCCAGGCGGTAAGCAGGATGATCGGCAGATCCGGATGATCGGAGCGTATCGCGCGATACAGGGCGATGCCCTCCTCGCCCGAGGTCGTGTCGGCCGTGAAGTTCATGTCCTGCACGACGAGGTCGATGCGCTCGCGGCCGAGGATTTCGATGCCTTCGGTTGGCGAAGTCGCGGTCAGCGTTCGGATGTCGCGAAGACCGAACAGCAGGTCGAGCGCGGTTCCGACCGCAGGGTTGTCGTCGATCACCAGTACGGTGCGCATGGGTCGGGTTCGGGCTGGATTTCGGCGCATGCATGCATGGATGCACGCAGGCGCGAAAAGGTTGCTGGGATCGGCACGCATTCCGCGAACCGGAAATTTCGTGGTGCGCATCCGTCCCGGCGGCCGCGTCACCCGTTCCTTTCCTGATTGTGCCGGAGCACTCCCTGTAACGGAATGCTCCGGCCATTTCTTCAGACGCTGCGCGTCGCGACCGCGGGAGGGACGCGCGACGCGCGCAATGCGGGTCCGAGCACCGCCAGTTGACCGAGCAGCCAGAGGCAGATGAAACCGATCGGCACGTAGTACCAGGGCAGGCGCGGCGCCTGGTAGCTGCTCATCAACCACAGGCTGAATCCGTAAGCGAGCAACGCCCCGAGCATCAGACCGAAACTCGTGATGATGAAATTCTCGGTCTGGAAGTAGCGCAGGATATCCGCCTTGGTCGCGCCAAGCGCACGCCGGGTACCGATCTGGCGCGTGCGCTGCGCAACCCAGAAGCTGGCCATGCCGACGATGCCGAGTGCGGTGATCGCGAGCAAGGCGACAATCACGGTGCCGAGAATGATCGCCATCGCACGATCTCCCGAGTACGCGTCGCTGCGTACCTGCTCCATCGAGCGCATGCGTCCGATGATGCGACTCGTATTGGACTCCGACAGTTTCTGTTCGACCTCCTTCATGACCTCGTCGCGTCGTCCGGCTTCGGCGCGCACCAGATAGCGCGTATAGTTTCCGTATGGCATGAAGCTTGGTATGAAAGTCGAGTTTTCGATCGTATCGCTGTCCGTCCACGGTTGCTGCAGACGATCGACGATACCGATGATCGTCGTCGAAGGCGGCTCTTCGCCCAGGTAGACCTGCTTGCCGAGCGCATCGCCATCCGGAAACAGGCGGGTCGCCAATGCCTGCGTGATGATCATGACTTTCGGCTTGAGCGTGTCGCCGAGCTTGTTGTTCTCGACTTCCTCCGGCTTGAACGTGCGTCCGGCGACGAGTTGCACGCCCCAGGTCTCCATCACATGCGAGTCGACGATGTACAGGGTCGAGTTCGCCGTCGAGGTACGCTGTTGCGGCTCGAGATTGATGCCCGTGCTCCAGCCACCATTGCTCAGCGGCACCGAATTGGCCGGCGTGGCATCGACCACACCGGGCAACTGCCGCAGCAGGGCGAGATCCGCTTGTTGCGCCGCGCCCGCGTCGTAGCCCTGGCCGAAGCCCGAGCTGCCCAGCGTGAACGTGTCGCTTTCGTTCATGCCGGTGGGGCGATTCATGTTGTCGAGGCGCTGATCGATGATGAACAGCGCATTGGTGACGATCGCCAGCGTCAGCGCCACCTGCAGGCCGATCAGGATCATCGACACCTTGCTGCGCATCAATGCGGAAAGGATGGGACGGATTTCCATGATGTGCTCCGGTCAGATCTTCAGTTGCGCGGCAGGCTGCACGCGGCACGCGCGCCAGGTCGGATAGATGCCCGCGAGTACCGCCGAGGCGATCGCCAGCAGGATGGTCACTGCGACCATCGTCCAGTCGAGGTGCGCAACGGTGCGGTATTGCGAATAGAGCGCACGGACCGCGATGAGCCCGAGCCCGGTCAGCAGCAGTCCGAGGAACCCGCCGCTCAGACCCACCACGGCGGACTCGATGATGTACTGGGTGAACACGTCGCGCCGGCTTGCTCCGAGCGCACGACGCAAGCCTATTTCCCCTGCCTGGCGCGTGAATTTCGCCAGCAGCAAGCCAATCGTATTCACCAGGCAAACGACGAGGAAGGCGAATGCGAGACCGGTCTGCACTTCGACGTCCCGCGACACGACGCGCTGTTCGGCCATCCATTGTTTGACGTCGGACAGGCGGTTGTTGAGCGGGCGCGGGAAGCGGCCCAGTTTTTTCTGCTCGCCCACATAGTTGTCGAGGAAGGATTGGTACTCGGCGACGCGCGCAGGTGAATCGAGCTGCACCCACATCTGCTGCCAGATGCAGTCCGAATCGAGATACGCATCCCAGCCATCGCCAGGAGAGCGGAAGCAGCTGTTGTTGCCGGTCGAGCGCTGCTTGAGATCCATCGCCGTCGTATACGGCATGAAGAACTCGTCCGGATCGTTGAACGCGCCGTTGGTCAGGTCGTAGTACTTCGCACGCAGCTTCCAGTCGCCGAGCACGCCGACGATGCTGTAGTCGATGCCATTCAGGCGGACGGTCTTGCCGACGCTGTCCTGTCCGCCGAAAAGTTTCTCGTTGATGTCCTTGCCGAGCACGATGACGCGCGCATGCTGCACATCCTGCTGGCGATCCCACGGTCCCCCGAAGGCGAACGGCGGTTCGAACATGCCGAAGAAATCGGAGTACGCCACGCGTCCCAGTGCCTGGAACGGCTTGACCTCGGGGTTCTCCGGCTGCACCGGCTGCGACAGCTTGAACATCGGCGTCTGCCGATCCGCCTTGCCGGCTTCCATGAGTGCCGACGCATCGCGATAGGTCACCTGATCGGGCGGACGCCCGTCGTCGTAGAACGGCTCGTCCTCGCTCCAGTTGTCCAATTGCACTGCGAAAAGCTTGTCGCTCTTCCAAGGGATCGGATCGCTGCCCATGAGATGCATGACGGTCATCGTGGTCATGCTGGCCGCGATGCCGAGGGCGATGCCGACGACCATGAGCAGGGTCAATACCGGATTCCGGCGCAGGCTGCGCAAACCCAGTTGCAGATAATAGGAAAGCATCGTCGTGCTCCTTCTCAGCCCTGGATCGCGAGCGAAGGATCGGATGCGGCGTGCGCGTGCCGGTCGGGCTCGCGCAATCGCGGTGTTTCCTCGAAATCGGTGACCTGGCCATCGATCACATGCACGTTGCGCTGGGCGCGCGCAGCGAGCTCCGGATCGTGCGTGACCATGACGATCGTGGTGCCCTGCCGATTCACCTCCTCGAGCAATTCCATGACGCCGCGCGCCATCAGCGAATCGAGGTTGCCGGTCGGTTCATCCGCCATCAGCAGGCGCGGCGAGCCAGCCAGCGCGCGCGCGATCGCCACGCGTTGCTGCTGACCGCCGGAAAGCTCGGACGGATAATGCTTGATGCGCGAGGAAAGCCCGACGCGACCCAACGCATCCTCGATGCGCTTCTTGCGATCGGAGGCAGCGAAGCCGCGATAGCGCAGCGGCACGTCGACGTTGTCGAACAGGTTCAGGTCCGGGATCAGGTTGAAGCTCTGGAAGATGAAGCCGATCTTCTCGTTGCGCAGCTTGGAGCGCGCATTGTCGTTGAGCCCGCGCACGTCGACGCCATCGAGCCAGTATTCGCCGCCGGTGAATTCCTAGAGCAGGCCCGCGATATTCAGGAAGGTCGTCTTGCCCGATCCCGAAGGACCCGTGACCGCGACGAATTCACCTTCGCGCACGTGGATCGAGAAATCACGCAGGGCATGCGTCTCGATCAGATGGGTGCGATAGACCTTCTGCAGATGGGTCATTTTCAGCATGGCGGATTCCTCGAAAAGTTTTGGCTATAGGGATCAGGAAGAAAAGCAGCGATCAACACGTCGTGGATATTCGAGTCGATGCGCCCTGCACGAAACGCAAGAACTCACCGCGACAACGCGACACGCTGCACGCCATTGAATGAATCCGTTCCGGAAATCACGATGCGATCCCCTTCTTTCAGGCCGGAGAGAATCTCGACCGCATTCAAACTGGTCGCACCGACCTGGATCGGCATGCGCTCGGCGACATCGCCGCGCACGATGTAGGCGACGCGACCGGCGCCGGCATCGACGAACGGACCGCGCTCCACCATCAGCACGCCGGGATGTTCGTCCAGCAGCACGCGCGTGGTCAGGCGCTGGTTCTGGCGCAGCCCGGCGGGTTTCCTGTCGCCAAAGCGGATGCGTCCTGTGACCTGGCCATCGATGACTTCCGGCGACACGGCGCTGATCTCGCCCGCATACTTTCCGGTATTGTCCTGGATCTCGGCCGGCATGCCGACCACCAGATCATGGGCGAAGGTTTCGGGCACCTTGATCTCGACCTCCAGCGCGCTGAGATCGACCACGGTGAGGATCGGCGCATTCGCCGCCACATTGGCGCGCTGCTGCACGATCAACTGACCGATCTGGCCATCGACCGGCGAACGCACCTTGAGCTCGTCGACCTGGCGTTCGAGATCCTGCGCAAGCAGGCGCTGGCGATCGAGAGCGAGTCGCTTGGTCTTTAGATCGAACGCGAGGCGCTCGATATCGAGCCGCAAGTCGGCCAGGGCATTCGTCACGTTGATATCGGCCTTGGCCAGTGCGTCTTTCGTGCGCAGCAGATCCATTTCCGACATCGCGCCCGCGATATGCGCCTTTTCGGTGCGCTCGACTTCACGCTGCGCGGTCTGGCGATCGATCAGCGCCTGATCGAGCAATTTCTTCGCGGCGAGTTGCTGCTTGCGGTGATCGAGGCTGGCACGCTGCACGTCGATCTCGAGGCTTTCGCGCGTCGCTTGCTCCTGCTGCAGCCGGTTGCTCAGCTCGGGACTCAGCACTTCGGCCAGCACATCATCCTTCTTCACCTTGTCGCCGGCATTGACCAGAAGACTGACCGTGCCCGCGTTCGTCGCATACAGCGTCGGGCGTATGGCAGCAACCACGCTGCCCTGGACCGACACATCGCGCACCAGGGTGCCGCGCTTGACCTCGGCGATGCGCAGCCGACTCAGGCTGGCCGACGAGTCGGACGAGAACAGGCGCGCCGCGACCGGCGCCACGAGCACGAGCGCCACAACCAGTGCAGCGGCCGGAATGCCGATCTTGAGCCAGGCCCGGCGGCGGTCCGGAACGTGCGTGATCTTCCGATCCTGTGCCGAGGTATCGCGAATCATTGGGATCTCCC
>JBEBXZ010000006.1:0-13041 GCA_040391335.1 Dokdonella fugitiva
GCGAGGGCCTGGTGTTCGAGCGGGCGTGTGCCCTGGCCATCACGATCGAGAACGCACAGACCGAGACGCGCTACCAGGGGCTGGTGCCTGTCGAAGGCGAGCGGCTGGCTCAGGCCTTCGAGGGATACTTTGAGCGCTCCGAACAACTGCCAACACGCATTGTCCTGGCGCAAGCCGGCGGACGTTGTGCCGGCATCATGCTGCAGCAGGTCGCGCAAGGCGGCGGCAGTGATAGCTCCGTCGACCCGGATGGCTGGAACCGGGTCGATCATCTGCTGGCGACTTTGAGTGACGGAGAACTGCTGGAACTGCCGGTGGAAACCCTGCTGCTGCGCCTTTTCCATGAGGAAGACGTCGTGCTGCAGCCGGGGCGACCGCAGGCATTCGAATGCACCTGTTCGCGCGAACGCGTGGCGGAGATGTTGCGTTCGCTGGGTGCGGAAGAAGCCGAGGCAGCGCTTGGCAACGAAGCCGAGATCGCGATCACCTGCGAGTTCTGCAATCGCGACTATCGGCTCGATCGCGTTGATGTCGCTCAATTGTTCGTGAATGGGCCGACGATTCCCGCGCCGTCCACGCCTCAATAGGCAGGAGCCGCGTCGAAACTCCTGCGAGACTCCGCGGGGCGTGCTCCACATCACCAAAACAACCGTTACAGCTCCCCTTCGCGCTGTTAGATATTCGTAAAACGGCGTACCATTGAAAGGCATGGCAGCGCTCCGCGTGGGAACTCGGGGCGGCCAATGCGGTCAATGCGGTTCGCACTCTGGATCTGAAATGTTCATGCGGCTTGTCCCCTTACTGCTCGCCCTTCTGACGCCGCTGTCCGCAGCTGCGCAGCAGTACGTGCCTGTAATTGATGCGGACGATACGCATACGCCGCTTATTGATGGCCTGTTGTCGCTGAACCGGACGGCCGGCGTGGCGGGCAGTGATTCCCAGGTTGTGCCGTTGTGGGCGAGTCCCGATGGCCGGCTGTTGGCAATCGTCGCCTTGTCCCATGGCTCCGGTGCACCGACCTTGCCTCCGTCGCCGGCATTCGGCGGCATATCGGATCTGCGCATCATCGATGCGACCGACCTGTTCTCCTCGGGTTTGCGCTGGCGGATCGGTAACGGGGTGCGAGCCGACTTGCTGGTTGGTCGCCAGGTTTCGCCGATCTCTTTCCAGGCCCATGGCCTGGAATGCGTCTCGCCCGGCTGCGCGCAGGATTTCTCCGGTGCTTCGCTGCAAAGCCTCGTCAGCGGTTCGCTGGGCTTGGGCTGGACGTCTTCGGCCGAGAGCTTCGATCTGTCATTTGGTCTCTCGTGGCTCGACAGGCACGGCGATGCTGGCGGTTTCCCGGCAGCTGCTTCCGCAGCCGGACAGTTCGATCTCGTGTTCGCCGGCGCGGCAAACGCAACGCCCTTCACGCTGGAATCGGCGCAGACACTTTCGGCCAAGGCGAGCTGGCAACTGGATCAAGGCTCGATGCTGGATCTGACCGCCGGTTTCGCACGCGGCCAGCTCGCACCCGCCTGGTATGGGCTGCAAGCGCCCACACTCGATCTGAACCAGGCGACTCTGGGCGTGGGTATTGCCAGCGGATCGCTGCGCGGCAGCATCGTTGGCCATGTCATCAGTGTTGATGATCCCGCAGTGACCGGGGCGAAGCGCTGGAGCGGACTGGATCTCGGTGTTTCCTGGCGTACGCCATGGCGCGGAGAAGTCAGCGTCGGCGCGCAGAATGTCTGGTCGGCCCCACTCGATACGAGCGCCCGCGACAACGATTCCGCGCAAGCACGCATGCCATACGTCCAGTATCGGCAAGATCTCTGAGTTTGACCAAAGCCGTCTGACTCCCGCCGTGTGTCGTTGATCCGGCGACGATTTCCATCCTCCTCGATTTCTCGCCAGTACCCGGTCCGGGATGGCAGTGCCGTCGCTCGTGCCCGCGCATCGTGGGGCGTTGACTGATGGGAATCGAGATGTTAACTGCCTGTTCAGGCTTTCGCGGTTCGTAAGAATATTGTTATATTCCGGCAACCGAGCGATCTTGTGGGGAAGCGTCCGGCAAGCATGCTGCTGCGAGGAAAGCCGAGTTGTCGCGCGGGAAGCATGTGAATTCTGCTAGGTGTCATTACTATAGAACGTGGAGAGCGCAATGACGTTGACAAACTACAAGTTGCACAAGGCTGTTTGTATTGCTTTGTACACGAGTGCGGGGGCGGTAGCAGGGCTGAGTTCGAGTCCCGTTCTGGCGCAGAGCGAAGGCGGGGCGGACAAGCTGCAGACGATCGTTGTTACCGGTTCGCGTATCCGTCGCGTCGATATCGAGAATGCCAGCCCGGTGCTGACGATCGATCGCCAGGAAATCCAGAAATCAGGCAAGGTCACCATCGGCGACCTGATCCAGGATCTTCCCTCGATCGCTGGTAACGCAACCAACCCGCGCGTGAACAACGGCGGTGGCGATGGTTCGTCCGAGGTCTCGATGCGCGGCTTGGGCTCCAACCGCACGCTCCTGCTCATCAATGGCCGCCGAGCGGTCAATGGTGACGTAAACCTGATTCCGGTAAGTGCCATCGAGCGCATCGACGTCCTCAAGGAGGGCGCTTCCTCGATCTATGGCTCCGATGCGATCGCCGGCGTGATCAACTTCGTGCTCCGCTCGAACTATCAGGGTGCCGAGTTCAGTGCTGAATACGGCATCTCGGACTACGACGATGGCGAGCGTACCGCCTACAACTTCATGTTCGGTCACACCAGTGACCGCGGCAGCATTCTCGGCGGCATCAACTACAACCGGTACGAAGACGTATCGTCAGGTGATCGCGAGTACTCGCGCCTTGCACGTTATTTCTCGTCCGGCGAAGGTTACGCAGTCGGTGGCTCCTCGCGTACGCCTGGCGGTCGCATCTATCTGGATCCGGCGCTGGCGGATCAGTACGGCTGCGGCAGCGTAACGCTGAAGCCGGGGGCGAGCGGTTCCTCGCAGGGCGACTACAATTGCTATACGAGTGCGGATGGCTACAACTACCAGGCCGTAAATCTGCTGTCGACGCCGCAAGAGCGCACCGGCGCATTCCTCTCGGGAAATTTCCAGATTACCGACAATGTGCAGGTCTATTTTGATGCCCTGCATAATCGTACTTCCGCGAACTTTGCGATTGCAGCATTGCCGTTCGATGCGCGTGGTGACGCCGTCGAGATTTCGGCCGATAGCTACTACAACCCGTTCGGCATCGGATTCGGCCAGGAGGCGGGGCGCGATTTCCTGACGCGATTCACTTCGCTCGGTCAGCGTCGTGGTTACTACTCGACGGACACCAGTCAGGTTGCAACCGGTTTCAAGGGCAACATCGGTGACACCACGTGGCAGTGGGATGCCGGGTTCAACTACGGTCACCTCAGTCAGCTCAACAAGACCGCTGGCTATGTGTATTACAACGGATTGGCTGACGCGCTTGGTCCGTCCTTCCTCGATGCGGATACGGGCCTCGTCACGTGCGGCACTCCGGGCGCGCCCATCGCCGGATGTACGCCGCTCAACATCTTCAATATTTTCGATCCACAGTCGGTCGAGACCCTTAGCAGGTATTCCGCGACACCGGTGTACACGACGAAGGCGAGCAGCAAGCAGTGGGAGGCCAACGCAAGTGGCGAGTTGTTCGACTTGCCGGCAGGCGCTGCCAGCTTGGCGGTCGGCGCATCACATCGGAAAGAGTCCTTCAGCTATCTCGTCGACTTCATTGCGATCGCCGAGGATGACGGCACCTGCTTCATTTCCCAGGAAGCCTGTACCTCGCCGTTGAGTGGTGGTTTCACGGTGAAAGAGACGTACGCAGAGCTGTTCATTCCGATCCTGAAGGACGTACCGTTTGCCAGCGCATTGAATCTGACGGCGGGCATCCGATATTCGGATTACGATACAGTTGGCGACACCCTCAACAGCAAGCTGGGTATCGAGTGGCGTCCGATCGACGACCTGCTGCTGCGCGCTTCGGTTTCCGAAGTCTTCCGTGCGCCGAGCATCACCGAGTTGTACGCAGGGCGCAGTGGTGATGCGCCGGTATTCGCAGATCCTTGTATCGGTCTGGTAGGCGCAAATCCAGCGTGTGCCAATGTGCCTGGTGATGGAACCTTCTCCGGCTCCGGCCTGAGCCAGACCAGTGGTGTTCGTGCGGGCTCGATCGCCGCCGGCTTTCCGCTCGTCCCGGAATATGGCAAGTCCTTCAACTATGGTTTCGTCTACGACCCGAGCTGGATCGAAGGGCTCTCGGTCAGCGTCGATTATTGGCGCGTCAAGCTCAACGACACGATCATCCTGGTCGATGCGCAGACGGTCGCGAACGTGTGCTTCTCCGGAAGCAACCCCGAGTTCTGCCAGTTCATCAATCGCTACAGCGATGGCAACGTCCAGTACATCCTGGAGCCAACCGCGAACCTTGGAAAGCTCGATACCTCGGGCGTGGACTTCGCGTTCAGCTATCGACTGCCGGAAACCGCGATCGGCAATTTCCGTCTTTCGCTGGACAGCACATATCTGATCAAGTATGAAAATACCGTCGCTGAAGGTGCATATCCGACGCAGGTGGCTGGTCACTACAACGGCCTCTACGGCAACTTCCCGCGCTGGCGCGCGTTTGCAGGTTTGAGCTGGAACCTCGGCGCATTTGATGCTTCGTGGCGCGCCCGATACATCGGTCGGACGTCCGTAGGTAGTGAAGATCGTCGTCAGGGTGATTCGGCGGATGGCTGCTATGGCGACACCGTGTTCTGCGACATTGGTCCGTGGACGGACAATCCCACGCGTCTCCGTTCGGCTATAACGCAGAGCCGATCAACACGCGGTTCGAAGTGGGCGTGGACAACGTGACCGACAAGCTGCCGCCGGTCATGTATCAGAACAACGTACTCAACGCGAATACCGACGTAAATACCTATGACACGATCGGCCGCTACTACTGGGCTCGCGTGTCGGTGAAGTTCTGATCCAGGGCTGTTAGTGTTCAAGCCGTGCGACGCGTGCGTCGCACGGCTTTTTCATGCCTGCTGAACTCGCACATGTCCGTATCCGAAAACTCCTTGCGCGACGTCATTGTCGCGCTCCAGTCGGGCGCTCCGGCGCTCGCCGAGCGACGCGCCAGGGCCTACCTGCAGCGAATTGCGGGGGACCGTTCCGCATTGACCTTGCTGGCGTTGAGCCTGCAGGCCCAGGGGCTGCGCGAGCAGGCGCTGGAGATCCATCGGGAATTGACGCGGCGCTTTCCCCAGCAGGCGCTGGAATGGAACAACCTCGGCACCGTTCTGCGTGATCTGGGGCGCTTCGATGAGGCGGAGTCGGCTTATCGCAAAGGCATCGAGCTGCTGCCGGACGATTTCGGCCTGCTCATCAACATCGGCTTCCTCTTCAAGGAGCGCGCCGATACGGCGAATGCCCGTGATTTCCTCATGCGCGCGCATGCCAGCGATCCGGCTTCGATCGAGGCGCGCGTGCATGCTGCATTGCTCAATGTGGAATGCGGTGACAATCCGGTTGCACAGGATCTTCTGCGCGACTGGCGACGCTGGCCCACGGTTCCACCTGAGCTTTACCTCGATCTGGGCTGGGCCTTGAGCCTGATCGGCGAGATGCACGATGGCGAGGAATTGTTGCGCAAGGCGATGCGCCAGGTCGACGAAGGCTTGCGCGCGCGGGCGCGTCTGGTCGTGATGCTGGAGCGTGCGAATCGTCTGGACGAGGCGCGTGAACTTGCGCAGGGCCTGCCTGCGGCCGATGCGAACCTGCCTGACGAGTTGCGCAACGACATTGTCAGTGCACACACCGCGATCGCTGCCCGGCACGCGGATCCGGCTGCCGCGCGTATTCTTCTGGAAGGCCTGCTGCAACACGAGCAAACCGAACAGGTGCGGTCGAATATCCTGTTCCTTCTTGCCAAGATCTGCGATCGGCTCGACGATCGTCAGGTCGCAATGCAGGCGCTGCATGACGCCCACGCTTTGCAACTGAAGCTCGCCGCGCGCCTGGAGCCGGACATCGCCGTGGCCGACTACGAGCCGCTGAAGCGCGCGGCACGCCAGCTGAGCGCCGGGGAGGTCGCCGCCTGGCCATCACGCACAGCGCCGACGGCGGAACAGTCGCCGATCTTCATCGTCGGCTTCCCGCGCTCGGGAACGACCATGCTCGAGCAGATCCTCGATGCACATCCCGCACTCGATTCGATGGACGAGCAGGCGTTCCTGCAGGATCAGGTCGACCAGATGGCGGCGTGGGGACTGTCCTATCCGGAAGGACTGGCAGATCTCGGCGAAACGCAATGCGAGGACTTGCGTCGCCTGTACTGGGATCTCGTGGCGAGAACCGGAAGCTGGTCGCCGGGCAAGCGTCTGGTCGACAAGAATCCACTCAATCTGCTGCGCCTGCCCATCATCGCGCGCCTGTTTCCGAATGCGCCGATCATTCTTGCCTTGCGTCATCCCTGCGATGTGCTGCTGAGCTGCTACATGCAGAATTTCCGTTCACCGGCGTTCGCCCTGATGTGCTCCAGCCTGCCGACGCTGGCACGTGGCTACATCAATGCGATGCGTTTCTGGATCCATCATGCGCAGATCATGCAACCGAATGTCCTTGTCTTGCGTTACGAGGATCTGCTCGACGATTTTCCCGGTCACGTCGAGCGACTCGGCATGTTCCTTCAACTTGAGCGCGCCGAATCGATGCTGAGCTTTCATGAGCACGCACAGAAGAAGAGCTACATCAGTACGCCAAGCTATTCGCAGGTCGTGCAGCCGCCGAACAAGAAAGCAGTCGGGCGCTGGCGCCGTTACGAAAGCGATTTCGAGCCGTTGCTGGATACCTTGTCACCGATCATGGAGCACTGGGGCTATGTCCGCTGAGTCCTTGCCCGGAGTGCTGCCGATCAGCGATCTGCATCGCTACATCCAGGTGTTCGATGATGCCCTGCCGCGTGATTTCTGCGCGCAGATGGTCGATTCATTCGAGCAGATGAGTCGCTTCCATGTGCGCAACGGGAAAGGGGTCAAGGCGGGTCTGGAGCAAAGCGGCTGGACCGAGCTCGATATCACGCCGCTGTCCGATGTGAAGTTCCAGGCGGTATTCCACGAATGCATCAATGTCCATCTTGCGCGCTACAACGCGCATCTGGGCCTGACCATACCGGTGCCGCCGACCCGTCATTTCGCGGAGCTGTGCATCAAGCGGTACGTTCCCGGTGGCGAGGAGCAGTTCCAGCCACATTTCGATTCGATCAACGAGGTGGCGAATCGATATCTGGTTTTCCTCTGGTATCTCAACGACGTCGAAGTGGGCGGTGAAACGCGATTCTGCGATCTGGATGTCAGTGTTGCCGCCCGTGCAGGGCGGCTGCTGATCTTTCCTCCCTACTGGATGTTCCAGCATGCCGGCCAGCCGCCGGTATCGAACGAGAAGTTCATTCTCTCGACCTATATGCTGTTTCCGTCGCGTAGTCCGTCATTGCGTGATGCGCAGGTGCAGCGATGAGCGGAGAGAGCCTGGTCGCGCAGCAAGTGGAGCGACTGGCAGCGGCGCGAAATCGCTTGCGTGCAGCGGACACGCAAGGTGCATTGATGCTCTACGCGCAGGTTCTGCGAAACGATCCGTCGAATATCGAGGCGCTCGATATCCTCGCCATGGCCGAGCTCGCGCGCGGCGCCGTACCGGCTGCCATTGCGCTGCTTGAGCGGGCGCGCGTCGCGGATCCAGGCAATGCCGCTGTGCTCGCACACCTTGGTACCGCATTGCGCCATGCGCGACGCAACGATGAGGCGGAAGTCGTGCTGCGCGAGGCGCTCGCGCTTGATCCGCAGGATTTTGTCGCGCGCCTGCAACTGGGGGCGGCCATTGAAGATCTGGGGCGCGCTGACGCCGCAATGTTCACGTATTTCTCCGCGATCAGCGCTGCGCAGAATCAAGGGCGCTGGCGCAATGACGAGACGACCGCACCGGTCCTGCGACCGCTGCTGCGGCATGCGATGCAACAGGTCGATGCGGGACGTGCGCGCATATTTGGCGAGGTCGTCGCGCCACTGCGCAGGCAGCACGGGCGTGACGCGCTGGCACGGGTCGAGCGTTGCCTCGCGGCCTATCTCGGTGCGATGCCGGCTGCCTATGCGGATGATCGGCAACGGCCGAGCTTGTTGTACTTCCCTGATCTCCCGGCACGGCCCTGGTTCGGCGCGGAGCTTTTCCCCTGGTATGCGGAACTTGAAAGCCATACGGATGCGATCCGCGACGAACTGCTTGCTGTCCTCGATGAGCAGGATGGGATCGAACCGTTTCTCGATATCGCGCTGCCGGCTCAACGCAGCGCCTACCTGGGCGGCGGCGCGCCGCAATGGAATGCATTCTTCTTCTATCGCCACGGCACCCGGTACGAGGAAAACAGTGCGCGGTGTCCGCGCACCGTCTGCGCTCTCGACGCGGTGCCACTGGTGCGTATCCGGGGACATGCGCCGGAATGCCTGTTCTCGGTCCTCACGCCGGGGTCGCACATCCTGCCGCACCATGGCGTGACGAACACACGGTTGGTTACGCATCTGCCGCTGGTCGTTCCGGAAGACTGCGTGCTGCGCGTGGGCGGCGAAGATCACATCTGGAACGAGGGGCGCTGCATCACGTTCGATGACACCTTCCTGCACGAAGCCTGGAATCGCAGCGAGCAGACTCGTGTGGTGATGCTGCTGGATACGTGGAATCCGTATCTGACGGAGGTCGAAAAGAAAGCGATCGGCGATCTGGTCGTCGCCATTGGCGATTTCAAGCGCGCCGCGGAAAGCAGCTAGCTGACGCCGCAAGAAACGTCGTCCCCCGCACGAACCAGGACGACGTATTTTCTGTCGGATGTGAAGAATCAGGACGGCTTGTTCATTTCACCGTGCAGGAAAATGGCCGTGTTGTTCGTCATCCGATCAGAAGTGCGCGTTTTCGAAACCTTCATCCATTGGCGTGTCGCCACCTTCGGCAAGGCGGATCTTGAGCGCCAGACCATCGCGAGAATCCGCCTTGGCCAGGGCTTCCTCAAGCTCGATACGTCCCTCCTTGTACAGCGCGTACAGCGCCTGATCGAAGGTCTGCATGCCTTCCTGCAGGCTGCGATCCATCGCTTCCTTCATTTCGTGGATCTGGCCGCGACGGATCATGTCGCGGATCAACGGCGTGTTGAGCAATACCTCGACGGCCGGAATGCGTCGCCCGTCCTTGCCCATGACGAGACGTTGCGAGATCACCGAGCGCAGGTTCAGCGCGAGGTTCATGAGGATGTTGCGATGTGCGGATTCCGGGAAGAAGTTGAGAATGCGCTCGAGAGTCTGGTCCGCGTTGTTCGAGTGCAAGGTTGCCAGGCACAAGTGTCCGGTTTCCGAGAAAGAAATCGCCGCTTCCATGGTCTCGGCATCGCGGATTTCGCCGATCAGGATGACGTCGGGCGCCTCGCGCATCGCGTTCTTCAAGGCCTCGTGGTAGCTGTGCGTGTCGAGGCCCACTTCGCGCTGGTTGACCACCGACTTCTTGTGCCGATAGAGGTACTCGATCGGATCCTCGACGGTCAGGATATGTCCCGAGGTATTCGTGTTGCGGTGGTCGATCATCGCCGCCAGCGTGGTCGATTTTCCAGAGCCGGTCGCACCAACCACGAGGATCAGGCCGCGCGGCTCCATGATCAGTTCCTTGAACAGCTGCGGCAGGCGCAACTGCTCAATGGTCGGGATCTCGCTCTTGATCGCGCGGATCACCATGCCGACTTCGCCGCGTTGCTTGAAGACGTTGATGCGGAAACGCCCCGCATCCTTGACGGCGATTGCCATGTTGAGTTCGAGGTTCTTCTCGAACTGCGGCACTTGGCCTTCATCCATCAGCGAATAGGCGATTTTCTTGACCATGCCGCCCGGCAGGCCGGTATTGCCGAGTGGATAGAGCTTGCCCTCCACCTTGATGTTCACCGGCGCGCCGGTCGTCAGGAACATGTCCGACGCACCTTTTTCGGTCATCAGCTTGAGGAAATAGCCGATATCCATCTGAATCATCCCCTTAGATGAGCGGCGCATTTGCGCCCAGGTCGTTGCCAATAGCTGCAGCCCTTCCCACAATAGGGATCAGCTGTTGGCGCAGAGAACATTTATGACACCAAGTCGTCTGAAAATCCATGTTCCAGTCGTTCTTTCCCTGGCCTGCGCGCTTGCGGCATGCGGTCCCACCCGTCCGCCGCCGGATCTGCTGGGTGGGGCACAGAAACAGCTGGGCAATGCACGCGCAGTGGCTGCGCAGACCTATGCGCCACTGGAACTGCGTTTCGCCGAAGAGCGCCTGGATCAGGCGAAGTCCGCGATGAGCGATGGCGACTACACGCTGGCGGCAAATCTGGCTGACGAATCGGCGGTGAACAGCGAACTGGCGACGGTGAAGGCAAGACTCGGCAAGCTGCGCGAAGCAGTCGATACCTTGAAGCAGCAGAATGTGGAGATCGAACGCAGCCTGCCCGATGCTGGTACCCGTGGAGAGTCCCCGTGATCCGTTTCGCGTTGAAGCTCGTATGTGTGGCCGCACTGGGGATGGTCGCGATGGAAAGCCACGCGGCCGGCCGCGATGTCGATCACGAGCGGCTGTCACGCAGCCTCGCCCAGTTGGAAGAGGACGCGAAGCTGGGTTCCTTTGCGGCCGCGGAAATTGCTCGTGCGCGAATGGCGCTCGATCAGCTTGCCGAAAGTGGTCGTGGCAAGAAGCGCCCGCATCTCCTGTATATCGCCGAACGTCGCGTCGACATTGCCTGGGCGGCGGCCCAGGTTGCCGATTTCGGAAATCAGCAAAACACGCTGGAGCGCGAACACGATCGACTGCAGCTCGCCGCAGCCCGGCACGAGGCCGATCAGGCGCGTCGCGAACTGGAACAGCAGCGTCTGCAGGCGCAGATTCGCGCCGAGGAAGCCGAGCGTCTGGCGGAAGAAGCGCGCCAGCAAGGCGAGCAGGATATGGCGGCGGCACGCGAGGAAGCGGATCAGGCGCAGCGCCTTGCCGATGCACAGGCCCAGGAAACGGCGCTCGCGCGCAGGGAAGCCCAGCTCGCAGCCGCTGCCGCCGATGCACTTCGTTCGCGCCTGAAAAACATGCAGGCGACGCGCGGAGAACGCGGCATGCAGATGACGCTGGATGATGTCGCATTCGGTTCGGGACGTTCCACCTTGCGCCCGGAAGCCGAAGCCTCGCTCGGCAGCTTGATCGAATTCGTCGGGCGCGATCCGACGAGCCTGATCCGTATCGAAGGACATACCGACAGCACGGGCAGCGCCAACGCCAATCAGGTGCTGTCACAGAAGCGTGCCGAATCCGTACGCGATGCGCTGGTCGCCAGTGGCGTGGATGCCTCCCGTATCACTGCGACGGGCCTGGGCTCCGAGCATCCCGTGGCCTCTGACGCAACCGCGGAAGGGCGCGCGAAAAATCGTCGTGTTGAAGTCATTCTTCAGGAAAAACAATAATTTAACGCGATATTCCTGCCATTGCGGAGGGCGCGGCAAAGGAGTAGCGTTCAAGTCCCGTGTGGCGGATGCATTCTGGTGTCCACATGGGATTTCACGTAGCCCATGAGTTCAGCGCACCCGACCGATGCCATTTCTCCCACATGCTTTCCGCCTTCTGCAATGGACGGCGGGCGCCTGATGCTGGCGGTCGGCGGGATGGAAATCCCGGATGCCGGATTCGACCAGCTGCACTCTCCGGCGACAGCCGTTTCGCCCCGGGCATTCGTTCCAACGGCATCTTCCCCCGCACATTCCCGCGCGCCTCGATCTGGCGTTGCTTCGGCGTGCGCGGGTCTCCGACACGAAGGAGGTAATCTGATGTTCGAGCAGCACGAAAAGGATGATCTTGAGTCCTTGATGCAGGACAACTCCGAGTTCCGTCAGCTCTACCACAAGCACAGGGAACTCGACGGCAAAGTCCATGACGCCGAAATTGGCGCCTTGCCGATGGATGTCGTCACCTTGCACACGCTGAAAAGGGAGAAGTTGCGGGCGAAGGACAAGCTGACGTTCATGTGGCAGAGCCTGAGGCCGCAGGCCGCACACTGACGATGTCGTTCCCGAGCGTCGCTGACGCCCGCGCGGCGCAGCGGCGCCGGGGATTTTCCAGGTGTGATCCGATGCATGTCCCGGGAGCGGATATTCGACTTCGTCGAACCGTTCCGACAGGTGAAAGCCGTTGCAGCCACGCCCGGAAATCCCGGCCGTGAACTCCGTTCCCATTTCCCGCTGGGTTATGATTCCACGGTTATAAGCAACCAAGGCGGAGCCCGCATGCCGATCCAACAAAGCGTCCTGGAATTGATTGGCAATACGCCGATGGTCCGGGCGCATCGACTCGACAGCGGATGCTGCGAGATCTACCTGAAACTTGAATGCGCGAATCCGGGTGGATCGATCAAGGATCGCATCGGCCTGAGCATGATCGAAGCCGCCGAGCGCGATGGCCGCATCAAGCCGGGCGACACGCTGGTCGAAGGCACGGCCGGCAACACCGGGATCGGCCTGGCCCTCGTCGCGCAACAGAAGGGCTATCGCCTGATTCTCGTCGTTCCCGACAAGATGAGCCGTGAGAAGATCTTCAATCTCAAGGCGATGGGCGCGGAAGTGGTGCTCACACGCTCGGATGTCGCGAAAGGCCACCCCGACTATTACCAGGATCTCGCCGAGCGTCTCGCCAGGGAAACGCCCGGTGCCTACTTCATCAACCAGTTCGGCAATCCGGACAATCCGCTCGCGCACACGTTGACGACAGGGCCGGAAATTCTCGAGCAGATGGACGGCAAGGTCGATGCAATCGTCTTTGGTTGCGGATCGTCGGGCACGATGACGGGTCTGTCCAGATTCTTCGCCGGGAAATCACCGCAGACCGAGTTTGTCCTCGCCGACCCGGTCGGCTCGATCCTGGCCGAGTACATCAACGACGGCGTGCTGTCCGACAAATCCGCGAGCTGGATGGTCGAGGGTATCGGCGAGGATTTCCTGCCGTCGATCAGCGACTTTTCG
>JBEBXZ010000007.1:0-12940 GCA_040391335.1 Dokdonella fugitiva
GCGCTCGGCGTAACGCGCCACGACGTCCGGATGCGGATGCCCGAAACGATTGCGATAACCGGCGGAAACCAGGCCGAGATCCGGTGAAAGCGCATCGAGGAACGCAACCGACGATGCCGTCTTGCTGCCATGGTGCGGCACGCTCAGCACCAGTGGCCGGGGAACTTCGCCGAGCTCCGCGGCAATCAGCGTATCCACGCGTTGCGTGGCGTCGCCCGTCAACAGCAGGCTGCCATGGGGACCGATGATCGCGAGCACGCATGACCGATCATTGTTGGACATGGGGGGCACGCCGCCGGACATGCCGAGCGTGCGGATCTCCACATCGTTCCATCGCACGCTGTTTCCTGCGACGCAGGGCTGTGCGGATATGTCGAGACGATCGGGTTCACCGCTGTCGATGCCCGCTGATGGAAACGCCAGACTCACGGCACGCGCGCCGCCCGCATGATCGCTGTCGCCATGACTGATGACGATGCGATCGAGTCGCGCGATACCGAGCGCGCGCAGCGATGGCACGACGATCGCGTCGCCGACATCGAATCCACCGGGGTACCGCGGCCCGGCGTCGTAGAGCAGCGCGTGATCGCGCGTTCGCACGAGCACCGAAAGTCCCTGCCCGACGTCCAGCATCCAGGCCTCGAATTCGCCATTCGCCAGATCGCTGCGTGGCGGCAGCAACATCGGCAGCGCGAGCAGCAGGCCGAGTGCGCGAGCGGGTACGCCTCGCGGCATGAGGCCCCAGGCAATGCCGGTCACGGCCAGCGCGAATGCCCAGGTCGGCGTCGAGGCAAAATAATGCTGCGCCGATGGCAGCGCGGCCATCCATTGCATGAGCCGCCACAGCGGCATCAGCGCCGTCTCGGCCAGTTGCAGCAGCGGCGCGCCAGCCAGCGGAAACCATGCGACGAGCAGACTCGCCGCGACCGTCACCGGCACCACGATAAAACTGATCCATGGCACGGCAACGAGATTCGCCAGTGGCCCGATCAACGAACCCTGACCGAAGAACCAGACCGTCATCGGCAACAGGGCAACGCTCAGCAACAATTGCACACGCGGCATTTCCCGCCACGGAGGCCGCTCATCGCCAACCGGCGTGGTCATCGAAAGCAGGATCGCCACGCCGACGAACGACAGCCAGAATCCGGCGGACAACACGCACAGCGGATCCCAGAACAGGATCATCACGGCAGCGAGGCCCAGCGCCTGCGGCACCGTCGTGGCACGACGCGCGTAACGCGCGAGCAAGGCGACCGCGATCATCAGCAGGGTGCGCAGGGTCGGCAATCCCATCCCTGCCAACAGGCCGTAGCCGAGCGCGCACAGCATCGCGAAGGGTGCCTCGAACAAGGGCGCGGGCAAACGCAAGGTCAGTCGTGGCCAGCATTTCCACAGACGCCGCGCGAGCCAGGCGCCGAATGCGGCGAACATGCTGACGTGCAGGCCCGAGATCGCGATCAGATGTCCGATGCCGGTGGCCCGCAACACCTGCCAGTCTGCCTCGGCGATCGCATGCTGGTCACCGACAGCGAGTGCTGAAAGCAAGGCACTCGCTGCGCCTTCACCGAGTTGCGTGGCGATCGTGCCGGTGATCGTTTGCCGCCACCGATCGATGCATATTCCATCCGATGCCTGGAGCATTCGATTGCCCGGGGCTTCGCGCACATATCCGGTCGCCACGAGACCGCGCTGTGCAGCGCCACGTTCGCCATCATGGCCGCCCGGATTGACCAGGCCACGCGGCGGCCGCAGCCGCAGGGTCAACATCCATTGCGAGCATGGCTCAAGAACCGGCGCGTCGACATACCAGTTCAGGCGCACGCGACCTTGAATATCCACCGCTTCGCCATCGAGTGTCGCCGCATCGATCCTGAACTCGAAGCGCGTACTGCCTTCGACAACTTGCGGAAGTTCGACGACCTCGCCTCGCGCGACGAAATCGCGTCCATGCCACTGATCCGGCAGGCGCGCCTGCAACACGGCGTCGGCGCGCAACAGGGTCCATGCAAAACCGAGCACGAACCAGACCGGCGCACGATCGCCGCCGCGCACGAACAGCAGACCCGTCGCAACAATCAGTAAAAAAATGGAGCAAATGGCGGGAATGAGCGTCGGCAGGGCCTGCACGCCCACCGCACCCGCCAGCATGGCCGCGGCATGCAGCGGGGTCAGGCGCGGCAGCGAGAAACGCACATGCCTTGCACGCTCAGCAGCGAATGAAAGCCATGGGCGCATTGCTGGTATCCATCCTGGATGTCATCCCCTTCCCCATCGTTCAGCGATCACCGCGCCGCGCGCGAAGGACGAGCGTCGCATACTGGTGGCGGCAACGCCACGGCAGCATATCCATAGCCCGGTGACAAACCACTTCTGAAAGCCGCCACGCATCCGACAATGCAGGCAACGGGACGCCCGGACCGCCGCAATCCGTCGCTATGACAGCAATCAGCTCGCGCTTGTGCGATCCAGGGCGTGCAGGCTTCCGCCTCGCAGCTCGAACATGTGATCCATGCGTGCGGCGAGCCCCCGGTCATGGGTGACGAGCACGAGCGCCGTGCCGATCTCGCGATTGAGTTCGAGCATCAGCTCGTAGACCTGCGCGGCGTTCTTCTCGTCGAGATTGCCGGTCGGCTCATCGCCGAGCACGCAGGCCGGGCGCGTCACGAGCGCGCGCGCGACGGCGGCGCGCTGGCGTTCGCCACCACTCATTTCGCCAGGCTTGTGCTCGACGCGTGCAGCGAGTCCTACGCGGCCCAGCAAGTCGGTCGCACGTTCGCGCGCTTCGGCAATCGGCGTACCGCGGATCAGCAGCGGCATGCAGACGTTCTCGAGTGCGGTGAACTCGGGCAACAAGTGATGGAACTGGTAGATGAACCCGAGCGAGCGATTGCGCAGCTCGCCGCGGGCTCGGTCGGACAGACGCGACATGGTCTGCCCTTCCACTTCGACCTCGCCCGTCGTCGCGGTATCCAGCCCGCCAAGAATATGCAGCAGCGTGCTCTTGCCCGAGCCCGAGGAGCCGACGATCGATACGGTTTCCCCGCGCCGCACGCTGAAGCTGACCTCGCGCAGCACGTCGGCGCGCAGATTGCCTTCCTTGTAGATCTTCGCGACCTTGTCGGCGCGCAGGACGATGTCTTTCATGGATGCGGGACCGATGTCATTCATAGCGCAAGGCTGCCGCAGGCTCGATGCGCGCCGCACGCCAGGCTGGATAGAGCGTGGCGAAGATGCAGAACACGAAAGCGGTGATGGTGATCCAGCCGACATCGCTCCATTGCATGTCCGATGGCAGCTCGCTGATGTAGTAGACCTCGGCGGACAGGAAGCTGACGCCAAACGTCGTCTCGATCCATTTCACCAGCGCCGACAGGTTCACCGACAGCAACACGCCGAACACCACGCCAAGAACGATGCCGAGCGTGCCGACCAGAATACCCTGCACCATGAAGACACCCATGATGCTGCGCGGACTCTGGCCGAGCGTGCGCAGGATCGCGATATCGGCCTGCTTGTCGGTGACCAGCATGACCAGGGTCGAGACGAGGTTGAACGCGGCGACCGCGACGATCAGCGAAAGAATCAGGAACATCACCTTCTTCTCCATGGCGATCGCCTTGAAGAAGTTGCTGTGCCCCTGCATCCAGTCGGACACGCGGTATGCCTGGCCGAGTTGTTGCGAGAGGTCGCGCGCGACCGCATAGGCACGGAACATGTCGTCGAGGCGCAGGCGGAGTCCGCTCGGCCCGTCGAGACGATAGAGCTTCTCCGCGTCGGCCATGTGCACGACGGCCAGCGCGCCATCGTATTCCTGCATGCCGATCTCGAAAATGCCGCTGACCTTGAAGCGCTTGAAGCGCGGCTGCACGCCAACCGGCGACGTGCTGACCTCCGGCGTGATGACGGTCGCGAAGTCGCCGACGCCAACGCCGAGCTTCATCGCGAGCTCGCGACCCAGCACGATGTTGAAACTTCCCGCCTTCAGATCGTCGAACCGGCCTTCGACCATCTTGCGATCGATCTCGGAAACCTTCGGCTCGTACTCGGGCAGCACGCCACGCACGATCGAGCCCGAGACATGCTCGCCCTGCAGCATTGCCTCGCGCTCCACATACGGCGCGGCACCGAGCACATGCGGATTGAGCTCGGCCCGCTGCAGGGCGGTCGGCCAGTCGCGCACGCTCTCGTCGATGCCTTCGATCGTCGCATGCGCGACCATGCCGAGGATGCGGCTTTTCAATTCCTTGTCGAACCCGTTCATCACCGAGATCACGGTGATCAGCGCGGTCACGCCCACCGCGATGCCGAGGATCGACACCAGCGAAATGAACGAAATGAAGTGGTTGCGACGTTTGGCCCGCGTGTAGCGCAGGCCGATGAAGACTTCGAGCGGTCGGAACATGCCGGAATGCAATCCTTGATTCGGGCATGTCGCCCATGTTCAAGACAACGGAGGAGCGGAAGAGTGCCGCAAGCACGGGCCACGCGGCAAGCAGGTCAGTGCAGGCGCGCGGCGAACAAGGCCCCGATCCAGTCCAGGAAAACGCTGACGCGTGGACTGAGATGGCGTCGATGCGGATACAAGGCCGACAACGGCATCGGTGGCGCTGTCCAGTCGGGCAGGACTTCCACCAGCGATCCGTCGGCAAGATGATCGCTGGCATCGTACGCCGGGACCTGGACCAGGCCGAGGCCGGCGATGCAACAGGCGATATAGTTCTCGGCATTGTTGACCGTCACCGCGCCACGCATCGGGATACTGCGCAGTTCGCCCTGGTCGAGGTATTCCCAGTCGTCGATGCGCGCGTTCGTCGGCGACGCGTAACGGACAACCGAGTGCCGCACGAGATCGCCAGGAGTCTGCGGGATACCGTGGCGTTCGAGATAGGCGGGACTGGCGAGATTGATCATGCGCAGCAGGCCGATACGCCGCGCGGCAAGCCGGGAATCCTGCAATTCACCCACGCGCAACACGCAATCAACGCCTTCCTCGATCAGGTCGATCGAGCGGTCCGTGCTGCGCAGTTCGAAATCAAGTTGCGGATACTGGGCGAGAAAGTCCGGCAAGGCCGGCGCGATGATGAGCCTGGCGATGCGACTCGGCACATCGATACGCAAGGGGCCGCGCACATTGTTGGCTCCCTGCGCGAACAGGTTCTCGCCTTCGTCCAGCTCGACGATCAGTCGCAGGCACCATTCGTAATAGGCAGCGCCTTCGGTGGTCAATTGCATGCGGCGCGTGGTGCGCTGGATCAAACGCACGCCAAGATGGGACTCCAGGCGCTGCACGACCGTGGAGACGGTGGAGCGTGGCACGCGCAAGCTTTCCGCAGCCCGGGTGAAGCCGCCCGCCTCGACGACGCGAACATAGATCTGAATCGCCTGCAAACGGTCCAAGAAACGCCTCATTCGTCGGGAATTTCGACAAGTGGTGTCGAATACCCCCTGTTTATCCGAATTATTGAACGAGTGATAGTGCGATCCCCCGCAGGAGAGACCCATGAGCAGTCGCAGTTTGAAAGGAAAGGTCGCCATCATCGCCGGCGGCGCCAAGAATCTCGGCGCCCTCGTTGCCCGTCAGTTCGCTGAAGCGGGCGCACGCGGCATCGTCGTGCACTATCACAGCGACGTCGCGAAGGCCGAAGCAGAGAAGACCGTGGCAGACGTCAAGGCGATCGGTGCCGACGCGATCGCGATCCAGGGCGACCTGTCGATCGTCGACAACAATGCCTCATTGTTCAATCGCGCGATCGAACACTTCGGCCAGATCGACATCGCGATCAACACCGTCGGTGTCGTGATCAAGAAACCGATCCTCGAAGTGACCGAAGCCGACTACGAACAAAGCTTCAATGCGAATTCGAAAGCGGCGTTCTTCTTCATCCAGCAGGCGGGGCGTACCCTCGCCGATGGCGGCAGCATCGTCACCATCGTCAGTTCGTTGCTCGCCGCCTATACGCCGTTCTATGCCATTTATCCCGGCAGCAAGGCCCCGGTCGAACACTACACGCGCGCGGCTTCGAAGGAGTTTGGCGAGCGCGGCATATCCGTCAACGCGATCGGCCCCGGACCGATGGATACCGCGTTCTTCTACGGTCAGGAAAGCAAGGAGGCAGTCGCCTATCACAGCAGCGCTGCCGCCCTGAGCAAGCACTCGAAAACCGGTCTGACCGACATCGAGGACATCGCTCCGATCGTGCGCTTCCTGGTCACCGAAGGCTGGTGGATCACCGGGCAGACCATCTTCGCCAATGGCGGATACACGACCCGCTGATTGCGACCGAACCCAGTCACGAACCCGGAGAGCGATCATTGCATCATCGCTCTCCGGCTCACGAACCGTTGGCGAGAGTAGCGAGCCATTCTCTCGCCTGACGGGTTCGACGATGTTCGGTTCCGACCGTCGCAACGAATACGTCCATCGCTTGCTGCGCATCACGCCGCGCTTCATCGATCCGCCCGAGCGCTTTCAGGTTCCTGCTGCGATAGCCAAGCAGGATGCCGCGCTCGGGTCGCGCAGCCATCGTTTCGCGACCCGCGAGCAGGGCCGCGTCAAGCACGGCGATGGCCTCCGCATGTCGCCCCTGGCGCCCGACCGCATTCGCCAGACTCATCCGCGTGATCACGGCACCAGGATCACTTTCCCCACGAACGCTCGTTTCCACCGCCAGCAGATCGCGAAAAGCCTGCTCGGCCTGAGGGAACAACCCGCTCGCGATCAGTTCGTTGCCGAGGTTGTAGCGCGTGCTCAAGGTGCTCGCATGAGCCGGTCCCAGACGGCGCTGCTTGATCTGAAGATCCTTCTCCCAGATGGCGATGGCCGCCGGTCGGTCGCCCGATCGACTCAACGCGACCGCCAGTTCATTGTGATTGCGCAAGGTTTCGCGATGCTCTTCGCCAAAGATCGCGAGGCGCTGGGCATACAGGTCGCGCAATACCGGCAGCGCATCCGCCAGACGCCCCACGTCCCGCAATGCGCGCGCCTTTCCTTCGAGACTGCGCAAGCTGCGATGGTCCGCGGCGCCATAGGCCTCGGCTGAGATCTGTGCAGATTGGTCGAATACGGCAATCGCCTCATCAGCGCGTCCCAGTGTCAGCAGCAGATGTCCGCGCACATCCCCGCGATCGAGGGCGAGGTCATGAAACGGCGGGATCAGCGCAACCTGCGTGTCGATCGATTGATCGAGTGCCAGTGCCTGCTCCGACTTGCCGAGCGCACCCAGTGCATTGACCAGCGTGATGCGGGCGGCGAGCAACTGTTCGTCGTTCGCCGTGCGCGTGGTTTCGAGTTCCGCGATGATTTTTTGCAGTTCGCCTTCAGCCGCCACGAAATCGCTGGCCGCCACAGCGCGTTCGGCCAGCTTGAGCCGAACCGCGATGGCGCCCACGCTGTCCGATGATTCGAAGCGTCGTCGTAACGCGAGTGATTGTTCAAGCTGTTCCCTGGCGAGATCCAGTTCGCCCACACCGGCGTAAGTCGTTCCGAGCGTCTCTCGCAGTTCGGACTCGATCGCCGGTTCGCCCGCGAAACGCGTGCCAACCCGAAGACGCGCGCGATCCAGCGCCTCGCGCATGCTCAGATCCGGGTCGTTCTCGCGGAACGGATTCGCGCTGGACAGCAGGTCCTCGCTGACGAACGCGTTGATGGCCTTGAGCTTGGCCGTCTCCGCGCGAGCGATATCGCGCAAGACGCATGTTGAAGCCGACCACGAGCGCGATCACCGCCATGGAAACCAGCGCGGCAACCAATGCCGTGAACGGGCGCCGACGCACGGCGCACGCCGCTGCGTAGCTCCAGCGACCTCGCCTCGCATCCACCGGGCGCCGATCAAGCACGCGCTGCACATCGGCCTTCAGTTCGGCAACCGATCCGTAGCGTTCAGCGGGATCCATGGCGCAAGCACGCGCGAGCACCGATACAAGTTCGCCCCGTCGCGTGGCAGACATGCGCGCACTCCGGCGCAAGCGCGCATCGATCCCGGCAGCAGGAACGGAGCGATCCTGCCCCCGAGGATCGGGTGACACTTCGGGCCCGGCGACGACGCGACTTGTGGCAGCAGGCACGGTGCTGGTCGTGTCCCGTCTCCCGTCGGCATCCTCCGAAGAGAGCATGCGCTCAAGCAGCCGCGCGAGCTGGTATTGATCAGACGCCGTGCCGACCTCGATCACGGCGCGATCATCGGGACTGGCCTGGCCCGGCGAGAACGAACGCGAGCATTCGCTGTCACCGAGCAAGGACGCAATGCCGAAATCGAGCAGGCGCGGCTGGCCGTCGGCATCGATGAGCACGTTGCCCGGCTTGATGTCGCGATGGATCAGCAACCGGGCGTGCGCGAACTGCACGGCCTCGGCAACCCCGAGCCAGAGTCGCAGACGCTCTTCGAGCGAAAGTGCAAGGCGCGCGCAATGCAGATCGATGCATTCGCCTTCGACCCATTCCATCGCGAACCACAGCCGACCGTCATCCGCGCGACCACCATCGAGCAAGCGCGCAATATTCGGATGACGCAGATTGGCCAGAATCTGCCGCTCGCGCCGGAACAGCTCGGTGCCGGCAGCGCTGTCCCGATCGACGAGGCACTTGAGCGCGACTTGCTGCGAGAACTCGCCATCATCGCGTTCACCGAGATGAACGATGCCCATGCCGCCGCGACCCAACTCGCGCACCACGCGAAACGCACCGAGCCGTGTTCCCGGCGCCATCGCCTGATCGTGGCCAGCGACGAGATCGCGGAACAACATCCCCGACAGCAGTGCGCCAGGTTCGAGCAAGGCATGAGCACCGCGCGTCATGGGCGTCTATTCCACAAGGATGCTGCGATGTGAAACCCGGTGCAGCGATGCAGGCCGCCAAAAAGCCGGTGGCCCATCGAGCGCTCAACTCGCATCAAGCAGATCCGCGAGGCGTTGTCGCGCATCGGCCCAGAGACGCTGCGCACTTCGCAACGGCATGTCCAACGCGTCGGCGGTTTCCTGCTCGGTCATGCCGGCGAAGATGCGGCACTCGACCACGCGCACGCACATCGGGTCGTGGCGCTCCAGATGCACCAGGGCCGAATCGAGTTCCAGGAGGTCACGCGCCTCGCCCGCGATCGCATCGGCATGCTCATCGACGTCGACATGGACGACACCGGCGCCACGCTTGATCGCGGCGCGATCGCGCGCGTGGTTGAGCATGAGCTGGCGCATCGCACGCGCCGCGAGCGCGAGGAAATGCGCGCGATCTAGCGCACCGTCAGCACCGGCCCTGGCCATGCGCAGGTAGCAGTCGTGCACAAGCAGCGTCGGATTGAAGGTGGCGCTGCCCTGCCCGCCGATCACGCCACGCGCGATGCGCTTGAGGTCATCGTAGACGAGCTCGACGACCCGATCCCAAGCCAGTGCATCGCCTTCCCTGGCCTGCGCAAGCAACTGCGTGATGTCGCTCATGACGCCTCGACGTGTCGAATCCACGATCGATTGTAGACAAATGCGTGTTCCGGCGGGGTCGCCCACGACAGCGCGAGCGTGCGCAGCATCGCAGGACTGGCGGGAAGCGGCGTGCGAGCAGGCCGATGACCGATGCTGATCGGTGGCGAATTCACGAACCTCGCTGGTCAGCCGCGCGCCGGCATCGCCGGCCTGCTCGCCAACGCCTCCATCGACCCGAGCTTCACGCCGGCAATCAATCGACAGCGGCTCCGCCGCGGCGATCCTGTTGCAGGCCCGCGGCGAAATGATGGCGAAATGATTCAGCAGGGAAACCGGCGCGACCCCGCCGACATCGGAGCCGTGCTTCGCACGCGCAGGGTGGGTGAATGCCCCGCATGCTGGCATCATGCAGGGCGCCGCGCGTCTACAGGAACTCTTGCATGAATCATCCGCTCATTCTTGTTCTCGCCCGCGTCCTGATCGCGGGCATCTTCATCGTGCTCGGTGGAGAGCGCCTGATCGGCGCGGCCGGCATCGGGCCGATGGCAGGGGTGTCCTTGTCGAACGTGACGCTTTTACTCAGCGCGTTCGAGCTGATTGTGGGCCTGCTCATTGCAGTCGGCTGGCAGGTGCGACCACTGGCCTTGCTCATGGCTGCATTCCTGATCGTCGATGCCGCCCTCTCGCACCCGTTCTGGCGCTATTCGGGTTCGGCGCAACATGCGCAGATACTGCATTTCTTCAAGAACCTCGCCACGGTCGGCGGATTGCTGCTACTCGCCGCGATGGCGCGTCGCACGCGTTGATAGGGCGTCAGCCAGAACCGCTACCGTTTGGGTTCAGCCATCGCGCCGACGATGCGAGCGAATTCCTGCCATCGCGATACACCCCGCTCCTCCGACCTGCGGCGTGAGAGGGAAGCACCGCCACCTCGGCGTTGGCAAGAGACCCATTGAAGCATGCCGTCGATGCGTTGCGTCCGTGAGAGCGGCGGGCATCGAGACGCGGGGCAGAACGTGCAGGTTCGACAAGGCCATCGAGCGGAAGGACGGCCTTGCCCATTCAAACATTAAATGCGTATCATTCTCATTTGAAGGCGCGCTTGGAGTGGAGCTTGGTTGTTGGCAGGTTGTGCGTCACGAGCACGCTCACGCTCATATTCCCCGGCGAGCATGAGCGGCTGGTCCGCCTCGACCAGCGCGATGTCGCGAGCACCGACGCGAGCCTGCTGTTTCCGCACGATGCCGAACCTCGCCATCGCTCTTGCGCGAGATCAGCGCGCATATGCGGCTCGTGCGAGCCACGATCGGTACGAGCGGAATCCTGGCGATCTGTTCACGTTGCATCAGCGCTCGCTCGCGACGAAGCGACACGAACTGGCCCTGCATGCCCTGCCCGAACGCAGGCGACGGATCCTCGTGGACAGCGTATGGAAAATTGCACCTTTTCACCGATCTCGCCCAGTTGTTCAGCGCCGTCGAAGATGCGAAGCAGCCGCCGTCGGGATGTCATGCATCTTCCGCCGGCATCGATCACGTCATCCACGAAGGAACAACGGCTTGCCCTGCCGCCGCCACCGGCTGCAATCACGCGCGTTCCGATTGAACTGATCGTGCCGGCGCAAATCATCTACCGCCAGCGCTGAACCGCGCTTCCCGTTCCAGAGCCAGGATCCCGCATGCCGCCGACACATTCCTCCTCCCGCTTCCGCCTTGTTGCGGTCGTCGTCATCGTGCTCGCCATCGCGACCGTCTTCGCCGTGCGCACGCTCAGCGGTGGCGCGAAGCCTGGCGCCGAAGCGGAGAAGCCACGCGTGCCTGTGCATGTGGTCGCCGCGACCACCGAGCCGCTCGTGGTGCGTCTCGATGCACTCGGCACGGTCGCGCCGCTGCAGAGCGTGGTCGTGCGCAGCCGTGTCGAAGGCGAGTTGACCCGCGTGCATTTCACCGAGGGCCAGGCGGTCGCGGCCGGCGAGCTGCTCGCCGAGATCGACGCACGTGCGCATCGCGTGCAACTCGCGCGCGTCGAGGGACAGCAGGCACAGAACCTTGCACAGCTCGCGCACGCCGAGTCGGAACTGCAGCGCTACCGCGGTCTGCAGGGCAAGCAATACATTTCCGCGCAACAGATCGGCTCGCAGGAATCGCTGGTCGAGCAGTACCGCGCGCGCCGTCGCATCGACCAGGCCCAGGTCGACGATGCGCGCCTGCAACTCGACTACACGCGCATCGTCGCGCCGATCGCGGGCCGCGTCGGCCTGCGGCGCGTCGACGCCGGCAATCTCGTGCGCAGCGGCGATGCCGATGGACTCGTCACGATCACCCAGCTCGCCCCGATCTCGGTGCAGTTCAGCGTCGCCGAAGCAAAAGTGCCGGTCGTGATCGATGCAATGCGCATGCAGGCCGGCCTTGAAGTCGAAGCCTGGGATCGCGAGGAACGCCGCATGCTTGCGCGCGGTCGCCTCGGCACGCATGACAACCTGATCGACACGACGACCGGAACGCTGCGCTTCAAGGCCGAACTCGCGAACGAGGACGGCGCGCTGCTGCCGAACCAGTTCGTCAACGTGCGCCTGCGCGTCAGCGACGCGAACGCGCTGGTCATTCCCGAAGCGGCGGTGCAATACGGCGCTGCCGGGAGCTATGTATTCGTGGTCGACAAGGACGATGCCGTCGATGTCCGCCCGGTCGAGCTCGGCAGCGCCGATGCCGAACGCATCGCCGTGCTCAAGGGCCTCGTCGATGGCGAACGCGTCGTCGTCGAAGGCCTCGATCGCTTGCGCGCAGGCACGCGCGTGGAAGTGATCAGCGTCGCCAAGGGCGGCGGCACGGACGCATGAACGTCTCGCGACCTTTCATCCTGCGCCCCGTCGCGACGACCCTGCTGATGGTCGCGCTGACCCTGCTCGGCGCGCTTGCCTACCGCCTGCTGCCGGTGGCCGCATTGCCGCAGGTCGAGTACCCGATGATCCAGGTGCTGACGCTGTACCCGGGCGCGAGCCCGGAGGTCGCCGCGCGCGCCATCACGGCACCGCTCGAGCGGCGTCTCGGCCAGATTCCGGGCCTGCGCCAGATGGCTTCGTCGAGCTCCGGCGGCGCCTCCGTCATCAGCCTGCAGTTCTCACTTGAGGTGTCGCTCGCCGTGGCCGAGCAGGAAGTGCAGGCGGCGATCGCCGCAGCCGACAACCTGCTGCCTGCGGACCTGCCGGTGCCGCCCGTATACCGCAAGGTCAATCCGGCCGACACGCCGATCCTGACCCTCGCGATCACGTCGCCGACGCTGTCGTTGCCGGCGATCCACGATCTCGTCGACACGCGCATGGCGCAGCGCATCGCGCAGTTGCCTGGAGTCGGCATGGTCACGCTGGCGGGCGGGCAACGTCCGGCCGTGCGCGTGCAGGTCGATCCGGCGGCGCTGGCGAACGCCGGGCGCAGCCTGGCCGACGTGCGTGCCTCGATCACGCGTGGCAACATCAACCTGCCGAAAGGCAGCTTCGACGGACCGACACGCGCGGTGATGCTCGATG
>JBEBXZ010000008.1:0-12933 GCA_040391335.1 Dokdonella fugitiva
AATGTGTCAAGCAGGCGGGTGGGGAAAAACGACGGACAAACCACCGAAACCCCGACGCCGCTGCCATGCAGTTCGGCGCGCAGGCCTTCCGAAAGCGCCACCACGCCGGCCTTTGCCGTCGCATAGGCGGCCATGTTCGGGGCACCGGCGAGTGCGGCGAACGAGGCGATATTGACGATATGGCCGCTCGCCTGTTCCGTCATGGTCGGTCCGAACAGGCGGCAACCGCGCACGACGCCGAGCAGGTTGATGTTGATCATCCATGCCCAGTCCTCCAGCGAGGTGGTGAGCAGGGGCCCGCCACCGCTGACGCCGGCATTGTTGATGACCAGATCGACACCATCCCAGGCGGCGAGGACCTCGTCGCGCAGACGGGCGAACGAGTCATCGTTGCCGATGTCGACGTGCAAGGCCATCGCGCCGATGCCGAAACCGGTGATCAGTTCGACGGTTTCCATGGCTCGCGGCAACTGGATATCCGCGCACGCGACGCGCCAGCCCGCTTCGGCGTAGCGAAATGCCAGCGCACGACCGAGGCCGCTGCCTGCACCGGTGATCAGTACGCGCCGGGTATTCATTCCTGTCGACCTTGTGCGCCTCGCATATTGCTACAGTAGCGCGTGCACGCATGATGGACCAAATGCGTTCTGGCCGGGATGGCATGCCAGTCATGCTGACATACGTCACAGAGATCAGAGGGAATGCAATGCACTGGTTCCGACTGGGGGAAAGCGCCGAAACCCGCTTGCGCATCTTCCTTCTTGCGGTCGCGGTGTTCGCCAGCGTCGCGCTGCCGTATGCGATCGTGCATCGCAGTACGCAGCTGACTGCTGGAGCCTTCGTTTCGGTGCTGCGCAGCGCGGAGATCAAGGAGACGGTGTACGAACTCATGTACACCATGCGCGAGATCGAGAACGATCTGTTTGCGATGTACATGGCAATGCCACTCGAGGACGGCGCCGGTCGTTATCGACAGGGGCGTGTGCACATGGCGGCACTGATGGAGAGGTTGGTCGAAGCGACGCGCGACAATCCCGAACAGGCGAATCGCGTAGGCAATCTCGAAGCGATCGTCGAAGGGCGCGGCAAGCTGTGGGACACCGCACTGCAGCATATGGAAAGCAGGAATTTCGATGCCGCGGGTGCGCTCATGAACCAGGCGCGCGAACTGTTCTCGTTCCGCGTCGCCGGACACGAAATCATCGTCGCCGAGAATGCCTTGTTCGCCGAACGCAGCGGCCTGGCCGCGGCCAGCGAACGCAACGCGCGCTGGATCGCAGTTGCAGTCCTGCTCGCGCAATTGCTCCTACTCGGCGGCGTGATCTTTGTTTCGGAGCGCCAGATCAAGCGGCGCCTCCACGCCGAAACGCTGGCCGGCCAGGCGGTGGCGCGATCGCGCACGGTCGTGCGCACCGTGCGCGAGCCGATCGCCGTGCTCGATACCTCGCTCGCGATCATCATGAACAACCACGCTTTCCGGGAATTCTACGGAGGAGGGGAGGACGAACACATCGGCACGCCGCTGGCGGAACTGGGCGATGGCGCCTGGGCCGATGCCGAACTCGGACAGCGCCTGCTCGACGTGGCTGCTCGAGACCGCGAGTTGTGGGACTACGAAATGCGTCAGCGCAGCATCGATGGCATCGAACGCAATGTGCTGGTCAATGCGCGGCGCATGAGCCTGCCCAACGGCTCCGACGAGGAACGATCGATACTCGTCACCGTGACGGACGTGACCGCGCGCAAGCGATCCGAACAGCAGGTCCTGCAACTCAACCAGGAACTGGCGGACAAGGTCGAGCAGGTATCGGAGATCAATCGCGAACTCGAATCCTTCAGCTATTCAGTTTCGCACGACCTGCGTGCACCGTTGCGGCATATCGCCGGTTTCGCCGACAAGCTGGGCGTCCATCTCGGCGAGGGTGCCGACGAGAAGACGCATCACTACCTCGATGTGATCAACGAAGCGGCCCTCCGCATGTCGCGCCTGATCGAGGACTTGCTGCTCTATTCGCGCCTCGGGCGCAGCGCATTGCGCCACCAGCCCGTCGACATGCAGCGGCTGGCCGGGCAGACGCGGGATATGCTGATGGAGGACGTGGGCGAGCGCCACATCGACTGGATGATCAGCGGGCTGCCGGTGGTCATCGCCGATGAAACGATGATGCGGCAGGTCTGGCAGAATCTGCTTGGCAACGCCATCAAGTACAGCGCGAGATGCGAACGGGCACTGATCGAAGTCGGCATCGTGAAATCCGACTCCCATGGCACGGTGTTCTTCGTGCGCGACAACGGCATTGGTTTCGACATGGAATACGCATCGAAGCTGTTTGGGGTCTTCCAGCGCCTGCACAAGGCCAGCGAGTTCCCCGGTACCGGTATCGGGCTGGCCAATGTGCGACGCATCATCGGTCGCCACGGTGGGCGCATCTGGGCCGAATCGGCGCCGGATGCCGGTACGACGTTTTTCTTCTCGTTACCCGCCATGGGCGGAGCCATCGAACAGGAGTTTGCCGAATGAACCGCGGAATCCGCGCGATCCTGCTGGTCGAAGACAGTGCCCCCGATGCCGAAATGGCCATGGATGCCCTGCGCGAAGCGAAACTCGCGAATCCCGTCGTGCATGTCGAGGACGGCGTGGAGGCGCTCGACTATCTGCACTGTCGCGGCGCGTTCGAGGGCCGCCACGCGATCGATCCGACGGTCGTCCTGCTCGACATCAAGATGCCGCGCATGGATGGCCTCGAAGTGCTCAAGCGCATGCGCAGCACGGAAAGCCTCAAGCGCATCCCGGTCGTGATCCTTTCCTCATCACGCGAGGAAAGCGATCTCGTCCACAGCTGGGATCTGGGCGTCAACGCCTACGTGGTGAAACCGGTCGACGCACGCCAGTTCTTCGAGGCCGTGCAGACGCTCGGCCAGTTCTGGGCCGTCCTCAACGAATTTCCGCAGCGGGATTGAACAGCACATGCACTCCGACAGCACTCCGAAACCATTGCGCATCCTCGTCGTGGAAGACGAGGTGCTGGATGCGGAACTGGCGCTCGACGAATTGCGCCGCGACGGGCTCGGATTCGAATCGAGCCTTGTCGATGACGAGTCCGCCTATCGCGCCGAGTTCGAACGGTTCGTGCCCGATATCGTCCTTTGCGACCTGAGCATGCCGGGTTTCAGTGGCTATCGCGCCCTGGATATCCTGCGCGAGCGCTCTCCCGCGACGCCGTTCGTGTTTGTCTCCGGGACAATTGGCGAGGAGGCGGCGATCGAGGCGCTGCAACGCGGCGCAACCGATTATGTGCTCAAGGGTGGCCTGTCGAGGCTGCCATCGGTGGTTCGCCGTGCGGTGCGCGAGGCGGAAGAACTGGCCGCTCGAAAGCGCGTGGAAATCGAACTGTTGCGCGCCCAGCGGTTCGAAAGCCTGGCCATGCTTGCCGGTGGCCTCAGTCACGATCTGCGCAATATCCTGCAGCCGCTGTTGTTGTGCTCCGATGCGATCGTCGAATCCGGGGACCCCGAGTTGCGCAAGCACGGGCAACTGGTCGGTGATTGCGCGCGCCGCGGCCTGGAGATGGTCGCCTCGATGCTTTCGTTCGCGCGTGGTGCGCGTGTCGAAGTCGAGCGCGTCAAGATCTCGGCCCTGTTCTCGGCCTTGGCCATGCTGTTGCGGGGCAGCGTGCCGCGCAACGTCCAGCTCGAATTGCGCAGCCCGGATGACGACATCGCGATCGAGGGCAACCACACCGAATTGCAGCAGTGCCTGCTCAATCTCTGCCTGAATGGACTCCAGGCGATGCCCCAGGGCGGCACGCTGACGCTGTCGGCGCAGCCGGCGTTCGTCACCGAGGACTTCTTCGCCAGCGACGAATCCGTGATTCCCGGCGCTTATCTCAAGATGGTTGTCGCCGACAGCGGGATCGGCATGTCGGACGCGGTGCGTTCCAACCTGTTTCGCCCCTTCTTCACGACGAAGGCGGAAGGAACCGGTCTCGGCCTGCTCTCGTGCAGGCGCATCGTGACCAATCATCGCGGATACCTGCGCGTTTTCAGCGAGGCGGGCAAGGGCACCACGTTCGAGCTGTATCTGCCGTTGCCGGTCGCTGATGCACCGTCGGAGACGACACCTCCGGTGGAGCGCGGACGCGGCGAGAACGTGCTGATCGTCGTCGAGCGGGCCAGCAAGCGCACGATGCTGTTCGACAGCCTCGATCTCAACGGCTACTCGGCAACCACGGCCGGCAGCGGCGCCGAGGCCTTGCAGAAAATCGACCAGCTGGGCGTGCCGGACCTGCTCGTCATGGATGCCGACATGAACCTCATGACCGGCGTGCGTACGCTGGATGCGCTGCTCGAACGCAACTACAAGGGGCCGCTGCTCATGCTCGTGCGCAAGGACGCACCGATCGATCGCGAGTCGCTGCCACCGGTCGAGCGCATCCGCTTCATCGAGAAGCCGGTATCCGTGCCGGTGTTGTTGCGCGCCGTGCGCGAGGAACTCGATGCCATGCAGGCGCCGGCACGATCCTGATCGCTCTCAGCGCTGCGGCGGCGCCGGTTCGCCGAACAGGGCTTCTGCGCGCTGGAACAGGATCCACGAGGTGGCGATGTACTTGTTGCCGCCCTTCGGCATGTTGCCGCGATGGGTGTGCGTGAAGCCGGCTGGCGCGAGCAGCAGCGATCCGGTCTGCGGCACGATCTTGCGTTGCTGGTGCAGGAATTCGGTTTCGCCTTCGGCAAACCCGTCGTTGAGGTAGACGGACCACAGCAGCACGCGATGCAGGGTTTCGCCCTGGGAGTCGCCGGTCTTCGGATAGAGCTCGCAATGCCAGTACGGGTAGCCGCCCTGGTTGGCGATGTACTTCTGCAGATTGATCGTACCCGGGCGGAACACCTTGACCATGAGTTTCTGCAGCAGCTCATCGCTCATGCCGGCAAGCGCGGCGCCATCGAGTGCGACCAGCTCGCCGGTCTGCGCATCCGGCATGCGCAGCGAAAGCGGCGCAAGCGCCGTATGCGGATACTTGCGCACATAGGCGATCAGCCCGCGCATCATCGCGGTGTTCAGCAGGTTCGCGGCATCACGCCATTGTGGATAGTCGGTGATGCAGATATCCCAACTGTCCTTGAGCCTGGTATCGACGCCGCCCCCGGTCTTGCCGCGCGTGGCCTGGCCGCTGGCCTCGAAGTTGCGGATCAGCGCTTCGCAGGTCTTCGCGTCGATCGCGTCTTCATAGACCTCGATGAAATCGTTCGCCACGGTTCGCTTGCTCCGGAAAGGTGGGTATGAGGTGCGGCTGATATCGCGGCGCCGCAATCCGGCGTGCGCGAGGATGCATCTAGTTCGCCGCATCCCGGTGATAACGCGTGACGCGCTCGACTTCCTCGCGTGAACCGAGAAACACCGCGACGCGCTCATGCAGTTTTTCGGGCTGGATATCGAGGATGCGCCGGTGGCCATTGGTCGCCGCGCCGCCGGCCTGCTCGACGATCATCGCCATCGGATTCGCTTCGTACATGAGACGCAGCTTGCCGGGCTTGTCCGGATCCTTCGTGTCGCGTGGATAGATGAAGATGCCGCCACGCGTGAGGATGCGGTGCACGTCGGCCACCATCGATGCGACCCAGCGCATGTTGAAATCGCGCCCGCGCGCACCGCCCCTACCGGCCAGCAGTTCGTCGATGTAGGTGCGCATCGGCGCTTCCCAGTGGCGCAGGTTCGACATGTTGATCGCGAACTCCGAGGTCCGCTCGGGGATGCGCAGGTTCGACTGGGTCAGGATGAACGTGCCTTGTTCGCGATCGAGCGTGAACTGATGCACGCCATCGCCGAGTGTCAGCACGAGCACCGTGCTGGAGCCGTAAACCGCGTAACCCGCCGCGACCTGGGACGTTCCAGCCTGCAGGAAATCCTGTTCGCCGGGCTCGGTCACATCCGGCGGACAACGCAGCACGGAGAAGATGGTGCCGACCGAGACGTTGACGTCGATGTTCGAGGAACCATCGAGCGGATCGAACACGAGCAGGTATTCGCCCTTCGGATAGCGATGCGGAATCGGATGCGGATCATCCATTTCTTCCGACGCGAGTGCGGCCAGGTGACCACCCCATTCGTTCGCTTCGAGCAGGATCTCGTTGGACAGCACGTCGAGTTTCTTCTGCGCTTCGCCCTGCACGTTGCCGGTGCCGGCATCGCCCAGCACGCCACCGAGCGCGCCCTTGCCGACCGCGATCGAAATGCGCTTGCAGGCGAGGGCGACGACTTCGATGAGCAGGCGCAGGTCGCCATTGATCTTGCCGTGCGAACGTTGTTCCTCGATCAGGAATCGGCTCAGGGAAACCGGACTGGACATGGACGACGCATCGCTCACGGCAGGACTCCAGAACAATAGGGTCGTGCATTGTCGCCAGTTGCCACGAATGGCGCCAGTCGCGCCACGGCTCGCAAGCCTGCTGCCACCACGGTGTCAGCAGGCGCCATCTATCGTGAGCGCCGTGCAAGCCCGCACGCTGGTTCCGGAGTCCACAATGCTTAATCCGAATGTCCCCGCATGGTTCGAGATCTCGACAACCGACCTCGATCGCGCGCAGCGGTTCTACGAATCCGTTCTCGATATCAAACTTGCCCGCGAGACGATGCCGAGTTCGGAAATGGCGGTTTTTCCGTACGGTGGAAGTCCGAACACGAGTGGTGCGCTGATCCGTGCCGCGGACAATGAACCGTCGGTGCAGGGATGCGTGATCTATTTGAGCGTGGTCGACGTCAGTGCAGTACTGGAGCGCGCGATTGCTTTTGGCGGTGACGTCATCGTGCCGCGCACCGCATTGCCCGAAGGAATGGGCTTCTACGCGCAATTCATCGACAGTGAGGGCAACCGCGTCGGACTGTGGTCGGCGACCTGAGTCCTGCCCCGATTGCAGAACGCTTCGCGCGCTTCATCATCCGTTCCTGGCGCGCGCCTCGATTCTCGGCCAGCGGAGGCTTTTGCCAACGCGGCCGGGCGCGGTGATCATTGACGCATGCGCCGAGCTGATCGCCTGTTCCTCATCATTCACGCCTTGCGCGGGCGACGCACGGCCATGCCTGCGCGTCGGCTTGCCGAAGATCTCGCTGTCTCGCTGCGTACCGTGTATCGGGACGTGGCGGATCTGCAGCTCTCGGGCGTACCCATCGAAGGAGAGGCTGGTGTCGGTTATGTGCTGCGCAAAGGCGCCGATATTCCGCCGCTGATGTTTACCGCGGCCGAACTGGAGGCACTCGTGGTTGGAACACGCTTCGTGCGCGCGTTCGCGGGTGAACGCCTGGCGCGCGAGGCTCAGGCGGCATTGCTGAAAATCGAAGCAGTCTTGCCGGACGCCTTGCGCGAACGTACGGAGCGTTCACGCATCTTCGCGCCGGGTGGCCGCACACCGGGTGAGTTGATCGACCGTCTCAACGATGCGATCGAGAATCGGCACGTGCTGGTTCTGGACTATCTGGATGAAGCGGGCCGACGCAGCGCACGCGAGGTTGAGCCCCTGTGTCTGGCATTCTGGGGTGGCAGCTGGACACTCGGTGCATGGTGTCGGTTGCGCGAGGGATTTCGCAGTTTTCGCCCGGATCGCATGGCCTCGTTTGCGCCGACCGGGGATTGCTTTGTCGAGCGATCGGAACGCGATCTCGCCGCCTACCTGAGAGCGGTCGGCGGCGAGAGTGTCGCGTGTCAGGTAATGGATCAGAAGCGGTAGCCGAATGCGATGCCGTACACCAGCGGATCGATGTTCACGGTGCCGACCTTGACGCCATCCACCTTGGCCTGGGTATCGATGTCGGCCCAGCGCGCGTCGACGATCATCGACCAGCGATCCTTCAACGCGAATTCAAGGCCTGCGTGCGCGGCAAGACCCCAGGAATCGTCGAGATCGAGATTCGTGCCGGCGAGCGGGCCTTTCTCGTCGATCGAGAAGAATCGCGTGTAGTTGAGGCCGAGTCCGACGAACGGATTGACCTTGCCGTCCGGGTTGAAATGCCACTGCAGGGAGATCGTCGGCGGCAACTGCTTCACTTCGGCCGCCTTGGCGCCATTGAGCTTCACTTCATGCTTGAACGGAAGCGCGCCGAGCACTTCGATGCCGAGCTTCGGCGTCAGGAAATATTCGAGCGCGATGGTCGGCCGCAGGCTGCTGTCGACCTTGGTATCCAGCGCACCGGCGGCGAGCGAGCCGTTGTCCGATTTCGGATCGACGACATGGGCGCCGATCTTGACCTGCCACTTGCCTGCGTCGGCGGCGTGGGCGACCGGCGCGGCGAATGCCAACGCCGCGAGAACGCCGAGTGTGAGCTTCCGTTTCATGAGGGACACCTGTCGTGGGAAAAAGATGGCTCATGATTGGGCACGCGGCGTACGCGGAATTGATCCGGATCAAACGCGGATGGGCTGCGACACAAAGCCACGGCGGAGGAGCGGCAGGGCGCTCCTCCGCATGTTCCTCAGGAATCGAAGCCCGAACGGAAGATCCACTCTTCCTCGATGACGAGCTGTGTCGCGTACTCGTAGCTGCTGCCCGAGAAGCGTCCGATCGGCGTGACCTGGTTGATGCGCCAGCGCTGCGCCGCCAGTTGTGGAACCGTCAGCGCGCCGGAGACGGGGCAATTGAACACGGTCGCATTGGTCGGTGCTGCATCCGCGGCTGACCAGTCGGAGTAACAGATCTCGGCGCGACCTGCGAACGCGGCACCGGGCAGGACCAGCGAAAGCACGAGGCTCAGGCGAAGGAATCCGGACATCGGCACGGGCTACTTCTGGATGACGAGTTGTGCAGCCGACTGCGTGCTGCCGACCATGATCGGCGTGAGCTGGCCGATCGACCAGCCCTCGGCGGCGAGTTGCGGGAGCGTCCGGTCGCCGGCGGTCGGGCAATGGAACACCGTGGTATTGCTGGGGGGCGTGGCGCTGACGGCCGGTTGCGGATCGCTGTAGCAGATGTCGGCCTGTCCGGCCTGGGCGATGCCGAACGGAAGCAGTGCGCATGCGAGTGCGACGACGATACGGGTCTTCTTCATGGGATCTCTTGCGTTTCAGGGGGGATTTCCCGCGTGCGGGAAGGCACCACCATAGTGGCAGGCCGCGCGATGCGACAAGCCCGCAACGGTAACGAAATGTCCACGAAAAGCTCAGATCACGCGCAAGGTGATCGCCTTGAGCACGGCGCGCGTGCGATCACGCGTGTCGAGCTTGTCGAGGATATCGGAGACGTAATTTTTCACGGTTCCCTCGGCGAGGAACAGCGAGCGGGCGATTTCCTTGTTCGAGTATCCACCGGCGAGCAGGCGCAGGATCGAGATTTCGCGCGCGCTGAAGTTCGCCTTCGGCGCATCCTGTTCGCGATACGCATAACGCGCGCGCACCGGATCAGTGGCGATCGGTTGCAGCAATGAATCCCCCGCGGCCACCTTGAGGATCGCCTCGTGCAGATCTTCCGGCGCGGCATCCTTGAGCAGGAATCCCTGCGCTCCCGCTTCCACCGCGTCGAGCATCAGGGCGCTGTCATCGAACGTGGTCAGCACGATCACCGGCGTCTGGTCGCCGCGTGCGCGCAACCGGCGCAGCGCTTCGGTTCCCGACACGCCCGGCATGCGGATATCGGTCAGCACGATGTCGACTGGCGTGACGGCCAGCTGCGCGAGCAGGTTGTTGCCGTCATCGGCCTCGATGTCGACCCTGAGGTCGCCGAAGCTTTCGAGCAGCGCGCGCAAGCCCGCGCGCACGAGCGCCTGGTCGTCGGCCAGCGCAATGTGGATCAGCGCGTTCATGCGAGCGGTACCCAGGCTTCGAGACGGAATCCGTTCGTCGTGTTGAAGTCGATGCCGCCACCCACTTCACTGAGGCGTTCGCACATGCCGGCGATGCCGTTGCCGATGGGCACGGTCTTTGCGCCGCAGCCATCGTCACGCACTTCCAGAACGAGGCGGTTGCGGTCGCGCGCCAGGCGCAGCCAGACGTGTTCGGCACCCGAGTGGCGCGCGGCATTCGTCAATCCTTCCTGCGCCACGCGCAGCAGGGCGCGCGCCTGGGCGAGATCGGCGACACGCGCATCGTCGGCCAGATCGAGATGCACCTTCGGGCGCGGAATCGGCGCAGCAAGATCCTCGAGCGCACGCCGCAAGTCGAGGCCGTCGTCCTGTCGCATCTGGCTGACCACGCCACGGATGTCGCCGAGCAGTTCATCGGCGAGTGCGGCAGCGGTTGTGATCGCAGGCGGTGCGCCAGCCGGATCGCGCGCGAGCAAGGCGAGTTGCAGCTTGAGCGCGGTGAGCTTGTGGCCGGCGACATCATGCAGTTCGCGCGCGAGACGCAGGCGTTCGCCATCACGCGCGCTTTCCTCCAGCAGTGAATAGGTCGCCAGCAGATGGGCATTGACCTGCATCGTTTCATCACGCGCCCGGGTCGCCACTTTTGCGTAGTGGGCAGTCAGTGCAGCGAACATCTGGAAGCCGAAGTACATGCCGGTCACGACCATGGCGCTCTTCAGCGACCAGATCGAGAGCAGGATGGCGAATAGTCCGAGGTTGATGAATCCGATCGTTGCCAGACGCAGACCTTGCGGCAAGTCGACGAGCTGTGCGACGAGGATGATGAGCAGCACCGGGGCCGTGCCGTTGCGGCTCAATGCAACCAGCAGCAAGGCGGCGCTTCCCTGCAGGACGTATGCAACCAGGGTCCGCGGGATGTTCTGCGTACCGGCTGGTTTCCACGCGTCGAAGATGAAACCGCCGAGGAACACCAGCATGAGCAGCACGATGCCGCCCGGCGGGAGCGTCGAGCCCTGATCGCGCGGATCAAAGCCACCCAGCAACAGGCCGATGAGGACCGTGGTCCAGGTCAGATACGCCACGCAATGCAGCGGGGAAACGAGATGCAGCAGGCGCTCGCGCATGGGAAGTCGTTTGCAGGACAGGCATGCAGGTGTACGCGGCTGCGTCGCGCGACTCAAGAGCCGGCATCGAGTTGGTGACTTCCGGCACCCGTTATCGGTGACGCCCGACATCTCGTCGCGACCGTGACAAGCGTCCAGCATTGATTCGCGATTCGTCGCACCCTTTCATCCTGCAAGGACTTCCCGTCATGCTCATCGAGATCCTGCGCGGCACCCCGATCTGGGTCTACGTCCTGTTCGCATGGTTGCTGTGGAACGGCATCGCGCAGTTGCGCGTACGCGAGATCAGCATCCGCCGGATGTGGATCACGCCTCTGATCTTCATCGTTTGGGGCCTGTCTGCGTTTGCCGGACGCCAAGACGCGCTGTCGGCGCTGCTGCCCTGGATGCTGGCCGCGCTGGTCGGCGTGCCGACCGGCTTGCGCCTCGGTCCGCCGCCCGTGATCGATATCGCCCGAAAAATGGTGCGGCAACCACCGAGTCCGATTCCGCTGCTGCGCAACCTGTCGCTGTTCGGTGCGCACTACGTCCTGCAGGTGGCGGCAGTGATCCAGCCTGCGCGGCACGCCGCCGTGATGAGCTGGGATGTCGCCGTGTCCGGCTTCGCCGCGGGCTACTTCCTCGGATGGGCGATCCGCTTTGCGCGGATCCACCGCGCCACAGCGGTTGCTGCGCCTGTCGGCTGCGCCGGTTGATCGAACGGGGTGATTCGAGCCCGGCTTGTGCCAGTTCGTGGCTTCCGGCAGCTTTCGCCACCCGCGAACGATGCGATCATGCTCGCCTGCTCGGACCAGGGGGTTGTGATGAAGACGTGGATTGGCGGCCTGCTGCTGGCAGGTTTCGGATTGTTTGCCGCGGCGCATGCCGAGGACAGCGCGACAGCGACTGCGGACGAACGCTTCAAGGCGATCTACGAACGCGAATGGAACTGGCGCCAGACGCAGTTTCCTACCGTCGACGAGGACAAGGATTCGAGTGCCGGCGTCTTCACGTTGCCGAATGTCGATGCGGCGACGCAGAACGAACGGCTGAAGACCTGGGACGGCGTCCTGCGCGAGCTCGATGCGCTGCCGCTGGCGGAACTGTCGGCCGCCGAACGCATCAACTTCGCCGTGTATCGACCGCAGATTGCCGACATGGCTGCCGACATCCGTTTCGGCGGCTACGAGGCGCCGTTCAATGCGGATTCCTCGTTCTGGTCGAATCTCGGGTTCATGACACGCCAGCCGATGCGGTCGAGCGCCGATGTCGAAAGCTACATCGCGCGCCTTGCCGACATCCCGCGCTATTTCGACGACCAGATCGTCAACATGCGCGCCGGGCTCAAGCGCGGCTTCAGCGTGCCGCGTGCGGTGCTGCCCGGGCGTGATGTTTCGATCGCCGCCGTTGCCGAACTGACCGATCCCGAAGCCAGCGAGTTCTATGCGCCATTGAGGAGCCTGCCGATCTCGATCGAGCCGGAACAACGGGAATCCTTGCGTGAGAAGGCGCGTGAAACGATCCGTGATGCGGTCATCCCGGCCTATGCGAAACTGCTGGAGTTCTTCCGCAACGAGTACATGCAGAAGGCGCGCAAGACGCTCGCCGCCGAGTCGATGCCGAATGGCAAGGCCTATTACCGCCAGCAGATCCGCGAGTTCACGACGCTCGACATGAGCGCGGAGCAGATCCACAAGCTCGGCCTCGAAGAAGTCGCGCGCATCAAGACGGAAATGCTCGAAACGATGCGCGAGGCAAAGTTCGAGGGCAGCTTCGCCGAGTTCCTCGCCTTCCTGCGCTCCGATCCGCAGTTCTATGCGAAGACGCCGGAAGAGCTGCTGATGCGCGCGGCGTGGATCGCCAAGCGCGTCGATGCCAAGCTTGCGCGTTTCTTCGGCCTGCTGCCGCGTGCGCGCTTCGCGATCGAGCCGGTGCCGGCCGATATCGCACCGTTCTGGACCGCCGGGCGCGGCGGACCGACCACGTACTGGCTCAACACCTACAACCTGCCGTCGCGCCCGCTGTACAACCTGCCGGCGCTGA
>JBEBXZ010000009.1:0-12688 GCA_040391335.1 Dokdonella fugitiva
GTCGTAGGCCCAGAAGATGCGCGTGGTCTTGGCGTTCTGCGCGGGTTCGAGGCGACTCGTATAGGTCTTGTTTTCGCCGCTGAACGCGTCCTCGACGCCCATCTTCACCTGGCTGTCTTCATCGGTGGAGATGATCTTGATCGAGCCCTTGCCAACCGCCTCGTTGCCCGACCAGTTGACACCGGCATCAACACCCGACCGCGGGCCGAAATATTCGATGTTCAGCCGCGGATCAAGGCGACGCTCGGCCGACCACTCGGGGAAACGGCGCAACGTGTTCACCGAATCGTAGATCTGGCGCACGGGATTCGACACTTCGACCGAACGCTCGATACGTCCGTGCGACGGCAACAACACGCCGACCACGACGACCAGCGCCGCGACAATGATCAGGGAAACCAGCAACTCGAGGACACGCGTCATTCCGGGACTCTCCAGGACAATATCTGACACCGGCGCGACTTTCACAGCCGATCGCTCGCCAACGGACGAACAATCGCTTGGCCCGGCTTTTCAATGCGCATTGAACCACCCCAGTCCCGCGCGCATCAGGCCGGGCATGGTACTTGACTCGGGGCCGCGATGGCTACGCCCCCCGCACGCTTCCCCGCGCACGCGAAATCCCCCGGCTCAGACGATCCCCAGCTCGAAGGCCTTGAGCACGGCCCGGGTGCGATCACGCACGCCAAGCTTGGAAAGGATGTTGGAAACATGATTCTTCACCGTTCCTTCCGCCACACCGAGCGAATTGGCGATTTCCTTGTTGCTGTAGCCGCCCGCCATCAGGCGCAGGATCTCGGTCTCGCGCTCGGTCAGCGGATCCGGACGATCCAGGCTGGTGAAGTCGTTGTGCATGCGTTCCAGTCCGGAAAGTAGGCGCTGGGTGACCATCGGCGCGACCAGCGACCCGCCCGCAGCGACGACCTTCACCGCATCGACCAATTGGTCGAGCGAAACGTCCTTGAGCAGGTAACCGCGCGCGCCCGCCTTGAGTCCGGCGAGCACCAGTTGCTCATCGTCGAACGTGGTCAGGATGATCGTCGGCGGCAACTGGCTGCTCGCGGCCAGCGCATTCAACACGTCGAGACCGGACATGCCGGGCATGCGCATGTCGAGCAGGACCACGTCGGGAGCGACCTGGGGTATCAGTTGCACGGCCTGCGCCCCATCCGCAGCTTCTGCAACGACGCGGATCGAATCAGACAGTTCCAGCAGGGACCGGATGCCCTGGCGGACTAGGGTCTGATCGTCGACAAGGCATACTGAAATCATAGTTTTCCCTCAAGTGGCAGCCATGCATCGAGGGCGAAGCCCTGATCCCTGGCTGTGGTGATGTCGAGTCGTCCGCCATATTGCGCAAGTCGTTCGCGCATGCCGTTCAGGCCATTGCCCTGACGCACCTGCCCTGCGCCACGGCCATCATCGCGCGCATGGATTGCGAGTTCATCATCGACCGTGCGCTCGAAGCGCAACCAGAGATTGCGCGCGCCGGCGTGGCGCACCGCATTGGTGATGATCTCCTGTGCGCAGCGCAACAACACCTGCGCGTGGCGGGGATCATCGATCGTGAAATGCCGCGGCAGATCCAGATGGACGTGCAGGCCGGGCACACCTTCAATCAGTGTCTGCAAGGCACCGGACAAGTCGATGCTGTCGTCCTCGCGCAACTGGCTGACCACTTCGCGGACATCCGACAGCAGCAGGCGGGCCACGGACTGCGCCTGGCGCACATGCTCCCGTGCCTGACCACCGACCAGATGGCTGGCCACCTCGAGATTGAGACTGAGCGCGGTCAAGTGATGCCCGACCAGATCGTGCAACTCGCGCGAGATGCGCATGCGCTCGCCCAACCGGCTGGATTCCGCCAGCAAGGCGCGGGTCGCGCGCAATTCGGCATTCAGGCGGCGCTGTTCGTCACGCGCCTCGGCCTGCTGGCGCGCAATCATCGACGTCACGAACGTGGTCGTCGAAATGCCCAAATACATGGTCGCCTGCCATGCGGCGAGGCTCAGGGAATAGGTCGGCCAGCTCGCAAACAGCGGCAACAGCGAGAAATTCTGCAGGACCATCCACGCCACACCGACAGGAAAGCTCACGATCCATGGCAGGGCGATCGAAACCACCACCAGCAAAAGGGCGCACAAACCGCTCTGGCTGAACCAGCCAACCCCGATCGCAAGCAGATTGAGCGCCAGCAACAGGCTTACATGGCCGAAACGGCGCACCGCGGAGGGATGGTGCGAACCCATGTGATGCGTGAGGAACCAGAACACGAGCCCGAATGCGAGATAGCAGCCCAGCCACAGGTCATAGAAGTAAGCCGGCCGCCCGCGCTCGAACATTTCGGCAACCACGGTGTCGTACTGCAGGAGCGGAATGCCGACGCACGCATAGGTGAAAAGGCTCGCGTAACGGAGCAGCTGAACATGATTGAAGTTGGGCAACGGCATGTCGGCATCATAGGCGCGCGGCTGCGTCCCGCAACCTGTCCTAAGTCATTGAGCTGCCTTCCGGGCGCAGATCCGCGCCAGATCCTGCCCGCGGAAGAACACGTCTTTTTAATGGCCCGGGCGGCAGGTGCGTGCGATAATCCGCATCCCATGCCGATCGATTCGGCACACGCAACACACTGCTGGAGCAATTGACAGCATGGCACTTGTCATCCGCGACGTGCGCGAGCACGAGCTCGATTCCGTGCTCGCCCTCAACAACGCCGTCGGTCCAGGCATCCTCGCCCTCGATGCCGCGCGCATGAGCTGGTTTTTCGCGAATGCCGCGTACTTCCGTGTTGCAGAAGTCGATGGCGTGATCGCCGGCTTCCTGATGGCGGTGCGCGAAAGCGCGGACTATTCGAGCCCGAATTTCCTCTGGTTCCGCGAGCGCTATGCGGAGTTCGTGTATATCGACCGCATCGTCATTGCCGAGCCGTATCGCGGGCTAGGGCTAGGCCGGATCTTCTATTGCGACGTGACGAGCTATGCCGAGCTGCGCGTGCCCGTGCTGACCTGCGAAGTGTTCCTTGAGCCGCGCGACGACGTCGCGGTGCTATTCCACGGCACCTATGGATTCAATGAGGTGGGCCAGCAACTCATGGATGGCGTGCGTCCGGTCAGCCTGCTGGCCAAGACGATGTGCAGCTTCGAGTTCGTGCGCGAGACCTATCTCCAGGCCGGCCCCGGATGCCTGCCCGACCAGCCCTGGCTGAGAGAACGCAGCGGGCTCGAACAGCCGCGCGCGCGTCGTGTGAGCGGCGGCTGAGTCGTGGCGATGATGGAATCTCCCAGGAATTTCGAACCGGCAGCGGAACTCAAGTTTGGCCAGGTAGGCATCGCCAACCTGCGCCTCAAGCGTTACGACGCGGAAGCCATGTCGGCCGAACTGGCCGCCAAGCTGAACAGCGCGCCGCAGCTTTTCTCGCGTACGCCCGTCGTGCTCGACCTGAGCCACCTGCCGGAGCTGCCGGACGCGGCAAGCGTGCGCGACCTGTTCGCGCGCATCCACGCCGCCGGCATGCTCCCGGTTGGGCTCTCGTACGGCACCAGCGAGAACGAAACGCTCGCGCGTGGCCTCGACTTGCCATTGTTCGCGAAGTTCCGCTCGGCTTTCGAGCGCGCGGGAGAACCGGCCGTACAGGCTCCGGTCGCCGCGGTCGTCAGCACGCCGACACCACCGCCGCCCAGCCGCACGCCCGCGCGCACGATGCACCAGGATGTTCCTGTGCGTTCCGGCCAGCAGATCTATGCGCGCGGCGGTGATCTGGTATTGACCAAGCTCGTCGCGAATGGCGCCGAGGTCATCGCCGATGGCTCGATCCACGTCTATGGCGCCTTGCGCGGACGCGCCCTGGCCGGCGCGCAGGGCGACGAGAGCGCACGCATCTATTGTCAGGAGTTCCACGCGGAACTTGTTTCAATCGCAGGCCACTACCGGGTCTTCGAGGATCTTCCATCGGATTTGCGCGGCAAACCCGTGCAAGCCTGGCTGGAGGGGGAAAAACTTCTGTTGGCCAGGCTCGGTTGACGGCAGATACATCACAAGAGCCAAACATGGAGAATGGACCTTGACTGAAATCATCGTCGTCACGTCCGGCAAGGGCGGAGTGGGCAAGACCACCACCAGCGCATCGTTGTCCGTAGGCTTCGCCAAGCGGGGCAAGAAAGTCGCCGTCATCGATTTCGACGTCGGTCTGCGCAACCTCGATCTGATCATGGGCTGCGAGCGGCGGGTCGTGTACGACTTCGTCAACGTCATCAACGGCGAATGCACGCTCAAGCAGGCGCTGATCAAGGACAAGCGTTACGACACGCTGTTCGTGCTCGCTGCTTCGCAGACACGCGACAAGGATGCATTGACCAGGGAAGGCGTGGAGACCGTGCTCAACGGCCTGCGTGAGGAAGGCTTCGATTTCGTCATCTGCGACTCTCCGGCCGGCATCGAGAAAGGTGCCGCGCTGGCCATGTACTTCGCGGATCGCGCGGTCGTCGTGGTCAACCCCGAAGTCTCCAGCGTGCGCGACTCCGATCGCATCCTCGGCCTGCTCGCGAGCAAGACGCGCCGCGCCGAACTCGGCAACGGTGCGGTCGAGCAGCATCTCCTGCTCACGCGCTACAACCCGGCGCGCGTGGAAACCGGCGACATGATGAGCATCAAGGACGTGCAGGAAATCCTCGGCATCGAGGCGGTCGGCGTGATCCCCGAATCCGAAGGCGTGCTCGCCGCGTCGAACGCAGGCATTCCAGTCATCCTGGACGAGACATCGCAAGCTGGACATGCCTATGAGGACGCGGTAGCCCGGCTGCTGGGCGAAACGCGGCCACTCCGCTTCATAGACGCGCAGAAGAAAGGCCTGCTCGCACGCATCTTCGGGAGTTGACCATGGGAATCATCGATTTCTTCAAGGCAAAGCCGAAAAACACCGCGAATGTCGCCAAGGAGCGCCTGCGCATCATCGTCGCCCAGGAACGCGCCCAACGCGGCAGCCCGGACTACCTGCCGACCCTGCGTCGCGAAATCCTCGAAGTGATCAAGAAGTACGTGAACGTCGATCCGGACGCCGTACTGATCAACGTCGAGCGCGACGGCGACCACGAAGTGCTGGAACTGACGGTCGCGCTGCCCGAACAGGGTGCAACTGCCGCACTCTCCGGCGGAGCCTGATCGTCGCTTGCTGTACATCGATGACATCGGGCAGGCCGACTTGTGCGCCCTGCTCGCCCGCCATGGACTCGTGCTTGAACGCGTTGAGGATGGCGCACCGATTCCGGGCAGTTTCTGGGGTGAGCCCGAAGCCGGCCTGATCGGTTCGAAGGTCTATGTGCGCGGCGATACGCCCGTGCATTCGGCCCTGCACGAAGCGGGACACCTGATTGTCCTGCCCCTTGAGCGTCGCGCCCTGGTGCATACCGATGCGACCGACTCGATCGCGGAAGAAGACGCGACCTGCTACCTGCAGATCGTCCTCGCCGCCATGCTGCCCGGTGTCGGCAGCGAACGCCTGATGCGCGACATGGACGAATGGGGCTACTCGTTCCGCCTCGGCTCGACGCGCGCCTGGTTCGAGAACGACGCCGGCGAAGCCCGTGACTGGCTGATCGAGCGCGCCCTGCTTCCCGCCGCACGCTGAGGGCCTGCGCGTCTGGCGATCGGAGTGAGGCTACGCCTGTAATTCCGGTACGAGACCAAGGAATCGAGTCTCGCAATGCGCCTGCGCACGACGCGTCCTCCCCCCACGCCGCCATGCTGTCGCGAAGCATCCGAAGGCGCATTGGCGGCCAGAATCGCCTTTGGTCACCCCCACTTTCCCGCACGGCCTGCTTGCAAAAGCATGAGCAGATTGGCGATGCCACAAAGACTAGGCATGCACAACGGTCACTCTGACATCCAGCGTCTCAAGAGCGGCGCCTTTTACATTTCCTGACGTGACCGATCAGTTATGATCGATTATCATCACATCATGATCGACGGTGACGACAACTGATTTGCGGGATAGCCAGTTCTGCCCACCGTCATCAGGGCCACGCATCCAATCACTCAGGAAATAAGGAAACCGAAATGGCAAATGTCTCCGATACGCTCGCCGATCTGCTCACCCTCGAAGGCTCGCTGTGCGCAGCCTTGGTCGATTACAACAGCGGCATGCTGCTCGGCAGCGCCGGCGGCGGCGTTGATCTGGAACTGGCGGCCGCCGGCAACACCGAAGTGATGCGCGCCAAGATGAAGGCCATGCAGGCGCTGGGCCTGAAGGACGTCATCGACGACATGCTGATCACGCTCGGCAAGCAGTACCACATCCTGCGGCCGTCGACGAACAAGCCGGGCCTGTTCCTGTACTACGTGCTCGACAAGAACCGCGCGAACCTCGCCATGGCACGCCGCAAGGTGCAGGACGCCGAACAGGCTCTCGTGGTCTGATCGTTTTTGCGACGAAGGCCCTGCTCGTCACGCCCTGACGAGCGGAGCCTTGAATACATAGCCGACCCGCTGCTGCGACTGCAGCGGAACGGCAAGCGGCGTGACCCGTTCGATACGGCGGCGCAACCGGTAGATCGTCGCATGCAGGTTGTTCGAGGATTCATTGCCGGCCGCCAGTCCAAGCCGCGTCGCCAGGTCCTCACGCGAAACAACTGCGCCAGCTGCTTCGAGAAAGCACTCCATCAGCGACAGATCCGTCGCACTCAACTCGATCGCCTGCCCGTCCGGCGCCGTCAACGTGCTGCGCGCGGAATCAAGCTTCCACGCTGTCAAGGTTTTCGCCGTCGTCATGATGCGCCGATGCACCGCGCGCACCGCGAGCTCGACCTGCTCGAAAGTCACCGGCTTGACGAGGTACATGTCGGCACCGGCATTGATCACGTCGGCGAACACGCTCGCCCCGAGGCGCCCCGAAACGACGAGCACGCCTGCATCGGTGCGCTTGCGCAGGATGCGGATCAACTCCACCCCATCCACCCCGGGCAGCATCAGGTCAACCACGTAGAACTCGGGCTGATATGCCGCCGGGTCAGCCAGCAGATCGCTGCTGTCCGAGTAGATGCGCACATCCACTCCGCAACTCTGAAGATGCTGGGCGAGGAATTCGCTGTATTCGCGATCGTCATCGACGAGCGCCAGGGTTCTGGGAAGCATGCCTCAGGATCGCTTGTCCGGGATCAATCCGCCAGCCCTTGCGGCAGGATCAGGCGCATCGTCGTGCCAGCAGGCTCGTTCGGCAAGGCTTCGACGCTGCCGTGGTGCAGTTTGGTCACCGAGCGCACGATGAACAGGCCCAGCCCCGCACCCGAGCGGATACGCGAATTCGTGCCACGTGCACCTTTCTCGAACAATCGCGGACGGAGTTCCTCCGGGATACCGGAACCGACATCGCGCACGTCGATCACGATCGCCAGGGGTTCCTCGGATTCCGCGATGCACAGGACGACGCTGGTTTCCGTCGGCGAATAGGCCAGTGCGTTGTTCAACAGATTGCGCAGGGTCAGTCGCATCAAGGTGGGATGAAGACGCACGGTACGCGTATCGGTCATCCACTCGACGACGATGCGGTGGCGCGCATCCGCTGCGATATCGGCCAGCACGAGATGGACCAGCGTCGGCAGATCGGTATCCGAAAGATCGGGCGACACATCGCCCATGGCGAGGATTGTTCCTGCCGCCAGGGTGTTGTCGAGCGTGCCGATCACCTGCGACAACACATTTTCCGCGCGCATCAATGCTTTCGATGCGGGCGTGGCTTCGGCGAGATGCAGGTCCTCGATCGCCTTCATCGTTGCCTGCATCGCGGCCGATGCGTTGTTCAGCGGCTGGCGGATCTCGTGCGACAGCAACTGCAGCATCTCGTTGCGCTCGGTCAGCATGCTCGTGCGCCAGTCGAGCAAGGTGCGCGTTTTCTCCAGTTCGGCGTGGACTTCCTCGTTGCGATGCTGATCGCGAAACTGGGCAAAGATGCGCTCGCGCTGGCGCGCGATCAATTCACTGCGCGCGCGCTCCAGCGTGAACTCGGTCATCACCATCAGCAGCCCGCACGGCGCATCGTCCGCGCGCATCGCAACGGCAGGCGAAAGCGTCACGCGGCACCAGCGCGACAGCCCGAGTCGATCCACCTGCTCGTCATCGAACGCAGCTTTCGTACCGAGCCGCGCGCCTTCGAGATGGCGAAGATGCCGCGCGAAACAGTCGCTGCCGACCGCTTCCGCATAATTCTGTCCGACCACCTGTTCACCGCTCTTCTCGAACCATTCACACCACGGCGCGCTGGCCATGCGGATCACCAGCGCCTCATCGAGATAGGCCACCATGACCGGCGTTGCCGAAAACAGCTGCGCGAGATGCGCGGGCTCATGCCAGCTCATCCCGCCGTAGCGGGTATCAGGTGCGTCGTGCCTCACGCTTCAAGCGAACCGTTCTGCTTGGCATGGGTTTTCAGGCAGGACATGGCCGCAGGACGATCAGGAAGGATTCGCCAGCCTACCTGCTTTCGACGGCATTGGCTGCACCCGCCACCAGCCGGGATATCGGGTGGCGGCGGGCCTGATGATCGACAACTTCGATCAACGCGCGAGCGAGGCGTTGTCGATGACGAAACGGTACTTCACGTCGCTTTTCGCCATGCGGTCGTAGGCTTCGTCGATCTTCTGCACCGGAATCATCTCGATATCGGACACGATGCCCTTCTCCGCGCAGAAATCGAGCATTTCCTGCGTCTCGGCAATGCCACCGATCAACGAGCCCGCAATCGCGCGGCGCTTGAAAATGAGATTGGCCACGCCCGGCGACGGATGCGGATGTTCCGGCACACCAACCAGCACCAGCGTGCCGTCGCGCTTGAGCAGCGAGGAGTAGGCATCCAGCTGATGGCTGGCCGCGACCGTATCGAGGATGAAATCGAAACTGCCGGTGTGTGTGCGCATCTCGCCCTCGTCGCGGGAAACGACGACTTCGTCCGCCCCGAGCGCCAGCGCATCGTGGCGTTTGCTCTCGGCCGTCGTGAATGCCACCACGTGCGCGCCCATCGCGTGCGCCAGCTTGATGCCCATGTGGCCCAGGCCGCCGATGCCGACGATGCCCACCTTCTTGCCCGGCCCGACTTTCCAGTGCCGCAGCGGCGAATACGTGGTGATCCCTGCGCACAACAATGGCGCGACTGCCGCGAGCTGCTCCGCCGGATGACGGATCTTCAGGACGAATCCGTCGTCGACGACGATGGATTGCGAATATCCACCGAGCGTGTGCCCGGGCGCATCCTTGCTCGCGCCGTTGTAGGTTCCGGTGAAGCCATTCTCGCAATATTGCTCCAGCCCCTCCGCGCAGGATGGGCAGCTCTGGCAACTGTTCACGAGACAGCCGACGCCCACCGTGTCACCGACACTGAAACGCGTGACCTCGCTGCCGACAGCCGTGACATGGCCGACGATCTCGTGGCCCGGCACGCAGGGATACAAGGTGCCACCCCACTCCGAACGCACCGTATGCAGATCCGAATGACATACGCCGCAGTAGGCGATGTCGATCTGCACGTCACGCGGTCCCGGCGTGCGTCGCTCGATGTCGATCGCCTCGAGTGGCTTGTCTGCCGCATGGGCACCATAAGCTTTGGTCGTCATCAGGATTATCCTCTTCGACAGGGTTTGAAGAAAAAGTGTGCGGCGGGATTTCGAAAGATGGTCGCCACCGCCGGGCATCGGTGCGGCGCGGTATCACCCGCACCGCGGATGGCGAAATCCACGTTGGACGGCCTACGCCAGGCCCGGTATTCACACGCTCGGGTTGATCGGCCGGTTCCGCCTCGATTCGCCGGGATACCAGTCATCTGTGACCAGAGAGTCTGGAGGCACGAGTAGTCCTTGATTAGCCTGCGCAAACAGAATGAGCTTATGACCTGAGCTAATCAATCGACTTGATGCTGGACGCAGGTCATTCCGGCCTCGGGAATCCGACATCTGGCGGGATCTTCTGCCGGAAAGGATCCTCACCGGCGGCGAGCTCCCTGCCGGAGATCCTTCACGACCGCTCAATGCGCCTTGGTCGGCTTGCCGATGAATTTTGCAAGGCTGGAAATGCCCGTCGCGCTCAGCGTGAACGGCAGCCACCCATAGCCCTCGTTGCGCAACCAGATACGGACGCCGCCGCCGACAAGCGCACGGATCTTGAACAAGGGGTCGATCTCCTGCAGCGCATCGGTATCGAAGCTGGTCGGCGGCTCGCCCGGCACGGATGGCAGCATCGCCGCGCGCGTCTTTGCAAGATGACGGATCAGTTCTTCCAGTTCGGCCGCGCTGTATTCGCCATCGAGCGCGATCTGCACCCGGGCTTCTTTCGTATTCTCGTCCATCTCGATCTCGTTGGGCAGGCAAACGGCGGAGCCTATCACCCTATGGCCGCGGTGGAACGCGCAGCGCTCCGCGCCAGATCGATGGATAGGCGGAATAGGCCGACAGGAAAGATGGCATGATCAGGATCAGGATCGCGGAAAGTCCGCAGCACACTGCGAGATTCATATGCGCCAAAGGAACCACTATTCCAACAGGCGCCAAACGAAAAAATAAACTGGATACCTCAGCACTGCTTCACCGGGAATCCAGGCGACAGGTGCAGGCTTATCCGCATTTCGAATAGCCGCAATTCAGGCAGGTTTCGCAGCCGTCCATCACGATCATCGCCGTCGTGCTGCACTTCTGGCAGAGCGTGGCGCCTGGCGGGAATGACGCTACCGATTCGGCATCATCATCCGGCTCCGACGATACGGATGCAGCCGGGGAAGATGAACTGGCTCGGGATCCTGATTCGGACTTCTTCTTCGCGCGGGATTCGTACTCGGCGCGTTTCTCGGCGACCAGCGCGCGTTGCGCAGGATCCATGTCGGGATCGTGCAGCAGGCCGATGAAGCGCAGATGCTGTTCGACCACCGCGCCCAGTTCGGCAACGATGCTCGGCATGTAGACGCCGCCTGCCTTGAAGTAGCCGCCCCGTGGATCGAACACGGCCTTCAATTCCTCGACGAGGAAGGTCACGTCGCCACCCTTGCGAAACACCGCCGACATGATGCGGGTCAGCGCGACGATCCACTGGAAGTGATCCATGCTCTTCGAGTTGATGAAGATCTCGAACGGACGGCGCAGCTCGTGTTCGGTGCCCGGATTGAGCACGATGTCGTTGATCGTCACGTACAGCGCATGCTCGAACAGTGGCGACTTGATCTTGTAGGTCGCACCGACGAGGACCTCCGGGCGCTCGATCTGCTCGTGCATGTGGATCACTTCTGCAGCGGGCGCGATGGGCGCCGCGTCGTGCACAGGAGCACCAGGCGCGAGTGATGCCGCCTTGTCGTCGGGAATGACGACTTGATAACCCTTGATCTTGCGAGTGATCTTGATCGCCATGCCGCAATGCTCCTCGATACCGTGTCATTCCGTCGACGCGATGCGGCGGAACAGGAAATGGCCGCATGGCGGCACCTGATATGCGCTGATCGCTCCATCTCCGACGGGATCGCGCAGGCTGCTGCGACAAACCCTCCAACGCTCGCGGGGTTAAACCCCGCTCACGCAGACCTCCTACCGGAAATCGGGCCCCGCTGCGTCTCCGAAGCGGGGCTGACGATCACTTGCGGCCTTTCTTCACGACCTTCTTGGCAGGAGCGGCTTTCTTCGCCGGAGCAGCCTTTTTCGCGGGCGCCGCCTTCTTGGCAGGCGCCTTCTTCGCCGGCGCCGCTTTCTTCGCGAGCCTGCTCACGGCCTTCTTGGCGGGAGCTGCTTTCTTCGCAACCTTTTTCGCGGCGGCCTTGACGACCTTCTTCACCGGTGCGGCTTTCTTCGCGACCTTCTTGACGACCTTGGCCGCAGCCTTCTTCACGACCACCTTCTTGGCCGCTGCTTTCTTGGCCACCGTCTTCACAGCCTTCTTGACCGCAACCTTCTTCGCCGCGACCTTCTTGGCGACTGGCTTGGCTGCTGTCTTGGCCTTGGCCGGAGCCTTGGTCACTGCCTTCTTCGCGGCCGCAGCCGTCGACTTCACTTTGCCAACTGCCTTGCTTGCAGTCTTCTTGACTGCGGTTGCTGCATTGCTCATCTTTTTCTCCACAGCCTTTTCGGCCTTCTTTGCTTTGGCGACAACCGTCTTCACGGTGCGGGCGGCCTGCTTGCGGGCCTTGGTAACCTGGGCCACGACCGTGTTCGTCGCGTTGCTCGCCGCATCCTTCGCATCGGATGCCGCGGTACTTGCCGATGTGGCAACCGCGCTGGCAGCGTCGGCGATGGCGCCACCGATCTGCAGAAGACCTTCTTTGATCTCGTCCATCGGACTCTCGGTACTCATTTCCCCTCTCCGTTCTCTATATTGGTTTGCATTGATTTGACGACGCAGTACAAGCCTTTCGAAACGCATCGCGTTTCGTCCGCACTCGAATTCAGAACTTGCCGTAGTAGCCTTCCTTCAAGGCATCGAACAGGTTGGCTGCGGTGTGGACCTCGCCATCGTACTCGATATGTTCGTTGCCTTTGACATCCACGACCGATCCATCTTCAAGCTCGAAGCGGTAGGTCGTGTTCGCCAGATCATGCTCCTTCACGAGCACGCCCTGTAACTCCGAGGGATTGAAACTGAATATATTGAATCCCATAAACCACAGTTAAATCAGAAAACAAAAAAACTAGTACAACATCACAAAAAGAGAAAAGGAGTCTACATAAGAAATATA
>JBEBXZ010000010.1:0-12234 GCA_040391335.1 Dokdonella fugitiva
CGCAGGTTCCCCCCGGTGGCTATGCCCGGCAATTCGATGCCCTGCGCGCGGCGAACATCGAGTGCGAGATCCTCAGCGGCGATGCGCCGATGCGCGTCGAAGCGATGGCGCGGCGCCTCGGCATCACGCGCTGGACGGCCTCCGCGCAACCGGATGCCAAGCTCGCGCGACTGCTCGAACTGCGTGCCGCGGGAAAAGTCGTGGCGATGGTCGGCGATGGATTGAATGATGCACCCGTGCTGGCAGCGGCGGATGTCGCCCTGGCCATCGGCGATGGCGCAACGCTGGCGCACGCAGCCAGTGGCATCCTGCTTGGCTCCGGCCATTTCGATGTGATCGTCGAGGCGCGTGCCATCGCGCTGCACATGCAGCGCACGCTGCGCCAGAATCTCAATTGGGCGCTTGGCTACAATCTGGCGATCGTGCCGCTCGCGGCGTTCGGCTGGATTCCGCCATGGCTGGCGGCGCTCGGCATGTCGCTGAGCTCGATCGTCGTGATCCTCAATTCGCTGCGCATCGGGCGCTCGGCATCGCCGGTTCCGCCGCCAGCGCTGGCGGGCGAGGTCCTGCAATCGTGAACATCATCCTGTTGCTGATACCGCTCAGTCTCGTCCTGCTCGCGCTGGGTGTGTGGGCCTTCTTCTGGGCGGTCAATCATTCGCAGTTCGACGATCTGGACACGCCGGGCCTCAGCCCGCTGGCGGATGACAGCCTGCTCCCGCAAGACGGCATCGATGCGCATGAGCTGGATCGGGGCGATGTGGACCCGGAGGTTGCGCAGCGGGACGAAGCCGAACCGGGTGATCGCACGCAGGGCGACTTCGAAGTGGGTGACACCACAAGGGACGACGCGGCGACGGATGCCGAATCGTTCGATGACGGGCGCGGGTGATGGGCGGCACGCTGACGATCGCCGCGGCATTCGTGCTCGGGTTGCTGGCCAGCGGTCATTGCGTGCTCATGTGCGGCGGCATCACTTCGGCGCTCGGCATCGCCACCGCGAAAGACGGGCGTGGACGCCCGCGCAAGGGATTGCTGATCGGCTATCAATTCGGCCGGATCCTTTCCTACGGCATCGCCGGATTGCTGATCGGCAGCGTCGGCGGCGCGCTGATCGCCGTGCTCGATATCGAACGTGTGCGACTCGGGCTGCGTATTGCAAGCGCACTGGCGCTGATGCTGGCCGCGCTCGTCATGCTCGGCGTGCTGCGCGATCCGGGTTCCTTCCTCGGGCGCAGCCTGTGGCCGAAACTCGCGCCGCTTGGCCGACGCCTGCTGCCGGTGTCGAGCCTGCCGCGCGCGCTCGCATTCGGTGCGATCTGGGGCTGGATGCCATGCGGCTTCGTCTACACGATCCTGCTGGTCGCCGCGCTCAGTGCGCAGCCGCTGCAATCCGCGGCGGTCATGGCCGCGTTCGGACTCGGTACCTTGCCTGCCTTGCTCGCCACGTCATGGGGCGCGCCGCGCCTGATCGCGATCGCACGGCGTGGCGGCGTGCGCCGTTCCGCGGGAATGGTGCTGATGGCCTCGGCGGCACTGACCCTGGCCGCGCCGTGGCTGATCGGTCATGCGCCGTGGCTGCAACACTGGCTGCCGTTCGACTGCGGTTGAAACGCGAAGGGCGCGCCGGCCCGTGCAATGGCAGTCCGGTGATGTGATCGCTGCAAGCGGGCTGGACCGGGCATGGCTGCCGGGGAAAGGCGCGCCGGCGAAAGCGAGCCATCTGGACGTCTTTCAATCCTTGCCGCGCGCCGGTTCCAATTGCGAATGATTCTCATCTGTCGTAGGATCCGCACCTGTTCACGCCCCAGCTGATATCGCCCGGGCTCTTTTCTCCGGGATATCGCCATGAAGCCTTTCTTCTCGCTCGCGGGTCCGGCGCTCGCGCTGGTCGCCGCCGCGGCGCACGCCCACACCCCGTACCTCGCACCCGCCAGCTTCGATCCGATGCACGGCGATCTCGTCACGCTCGACGCGGCGTTCGCCGAGGAATTCTTCGCACCGGAAGTCGTGTTCGACAACAGCGAGTTCGTCGTCGTCGACCCGGAGGGCAGGACCGTGCCGGCCGACACGGTGCAGCGCCTGAAGACGCGCGCCGTCGTCGAGCACAAGCTCGGCGCGAAGGGCACGTATCGCTTCAGCAGCGGGCGGCGCCTCGGCGCCGTGATGCGCAGCTGGGAGCTCGATGGCAAGAAGGAGAGCACGCGCGATCCGGAAAAACCGATGCCCGCCGGTGCCAAGCTGCTCTCGCACTACCAGTCGATCAGCGTCTCCGAAGCCTACGTGACGCTCGGCGCGCCTTCCAGGGCCGCACTGACGCCTTGCGGCACCGGCCTTGAGCTCGTGCCGGTCACGCATCCCAGCGATCTCTACGCGGGCGAGAAATTCGCGTTCGAGATCCATTTCGACGGCAAGCCGCTGGCCGGTCAGGAGGTCGAGATCTTTCCGGCGACCGGCGATTCGGCGAGCAAAAAGGCGGCCGCGAAGCTGACCACCGATGCCGCCGGCAAGGCGACGTTCGACCTCGCCAGGGCCGGCATCCATCTCGCGCTGATCCGCCATCGCGGCAAGGCGCCGGAGGGCGCGGCCGCGCCGGAGTATGGCTACAACTACACGCTGAGCTTCCGCGTCCTCGATCCGTGATCGCACGCCGTCCGGCCTGCACGAGAATCCCGGCATGAAGCGGGCCGCCCTGAACACGCTGATCGCGCCGGCCACCTGCGCCGGCCACGTCGCCGCGTTCTTCATCGATCAGTACGACGCCAACGGCGACGGCAAGGTCGACGCCGCCGAGGCTGGCCGGCAGTCGATAGTGCGCCGAGGGCCCTCGACACCGGCGCGGACGGCCGTATCAGCGGTGCCGGGTGCGACGCGCCGGGCCGGCGCATGTCCGATCGGTTCGACACGAACGGGAATTCGCCCGTCAGCCTCGACGATCCGCCATCCGCGCCGCACGAGGAGGCGAAGAAGGCCGAAGTCGCCGCGAACTGGTCCCGTCCTGCACGTTTACGTGCGTGAAGCCGTTCGGTCTCCCGTTCAGCGTCGGCAGGCCCCGCGGCCACGAGTGCGGGCGGGGCATGGCTGCGCGCCTACTTCGCGCTTTCGTCGTCGGCCTTTTCGGCGAGTGTGGCAAGTGCTCCCGGATCGAGAATCCGCACGGTGCGGCGATCCACCGCGAGCACGCCCAGCGCCTGCATGCGCGAGAACAGCCGGCTGACCGTTTCGATGACGAGCCCGAGATAATTGGCCAGCTCCTGGCGCGACATGCCGAGATGCAATTCGTGCGGATCGTGCCCGATCACCTGCAGGCGCTCGGACAGGCTGCGCAGGAAGATCGCGAGGCGCGACATCGCATGCTTGCGGCCCATGATGACCGGATGCTGCTGCTCGCGCGCGAACTCGCGACTCATGACGCGGAACAACTGGTGCTGCAATCCTGGCACCTTGGCGGCAACCTCGGTCAGCGCGGAAAACGGCACTTCGCAAAGACTGGAACGTTCGAGCGCTTCGGCCGTGCAGCGATGTCCATCGCCAGCCAGGCCTTCGAGGCCGATCAGTTCGCCGGCAATGTGGAAACCGAGGATCTGCGTGTCGCCTTCCGGCAGGGTCACGTAGGTCTTCAGTGATCCGGAGCGCACGACGAACAGGGAAGGATGGTTGGACCCTTCCCGGAACAATGCCTCGCCACGATCCAGCGGCAGGCGCTGCTTGACGACGCGATCGAGGCGTTCGAGATCCGTGCCGCCGATCGACGCCGGCAGGCAGAGCTGGTTGAGGGCGCAATCCGCGCAGGATTGGCGCAACTCGCGCAAATTGATGATGTTGCTGGGCTTGGGCACGGGTGGCATGTTCTCACACCCGCCAGGATTGGTCGCGAGGGCAGGCGCGAATTTGCCTGGATTTCCGGACCTGATGCGGGTGCCTCCGGACAACCTGCATTTCTTGCGTCGCGGCGGCGGCTTGCGGCGGCGACGTGCGCACCTGGCGGCTCCAGGGTTTGCAGGCACCCGGTCCCGACCTGTGCCGGGACGATGGTCCTGTCATCCCGGCGGCTTTCGACAGCGAGGCCGCGGTGGAATGGCGGGCGGAGTTGTCCGAGTTTCGCGTTACAGCGCTTTCGAGTAGCGGATGCTGTCCGCCTTGTTGCTGCGATCGAGATAGGCATCGAAGCACATCGCGATCACGCGCAGGAGGAAACGTCCGCGCGCACTGACCACGATGCGCTGGGGCGAAACGGTGACCAGGTCATCCTTTGCCAGCGCACGCAGGCGTTCGATTTCCGCCTCGAAGCTCAGTGCGAAATGGATGCCATGGCGCTGCTCGAACTCGGCGATATCGAGCACGCCATGGCACATCAGCTGCTGGATCGCATCGCCGCGCACCACGTCTTCGTCATCGAGCAGCATGCCGCGCTGCACCGGCAGGCGGCCTTCGGAGATCGCGTTGTAATAGGTGGGAAGATCGCGCGGATTCTGGTGGAAGCTGCGCCCGATGCGTCCGATCGAACTGATGCCAAGGCCGATCAGGTCGCTGTTGCCATGCGTCGAATAGCCCTGGAAATTGCGCTGCATCGTGCCGTCGCGCTGCGCACGCGCGAGGTCGTCGTCGGGCAGTGCGAAATGGTCCATGCCGATATAGCGATATCCGGCCGCCGACAGCACCGCGACGCTTTGCCCGATCAGCGCCAGGCGTGTGGCCGAATCCGGCAGCTCCGCTTCATTGATCTGGCGTTGCGCGCGGAAGCGCTCGGGAAGATGCGCATACGAATACGTGGCGACGCGATCCGGCTGCAGCGCGATGATGTCCTCCAGCGTGTGCGCAAAGCGCTCCGGCGTCTGTTTCGGCAGGCCATGGATGAGGTCCACGCTGACCGAGCGGAAGCCCGAAGCGCGGGCTGCATCGATCACGCGCCGCGTTTCCTCGAAACTCTGTACGCGGTTCACCGCGATCTGCACTTCGGGATCGAAATCCTGGATGCCGACGGACAGGCGGTTGAATCCCAGTCCGGCGAGCAGGGAGATCGTCCTGTCATCCGCGTACCGCGGGTCGATCTCGATGCCGAACTCGCGATCCGCATCGGGTGCGAGCGAGAAGCCCTTCATCAGGGACTCGACCAGCACTGTCATTTGCCGGGCGTCGAGAAAATTCGGCGTGCCGCCGCCAAGGTGCAGTTGAACGACCTGGCGATCGCGATCGAACAGCGGCGCGGTGAGCTCGATCTCGCGTTGCAGATGGGTCAGATAGGTATCGGCCTTGGCGCGGTCGCGCGTGATGATGCGCGTGCAGCCGCAATAGAAGCACGGGCTGAAGCAGAACGGCACGTGCACGTAGATCGAGAGCGGGCGCGGGATCGGGTCCTCGTTCGACATGCGCGCGAAATCGCGCAGTTCGGCCTCCCCGAAATGCGCATGGAACTGCGGTGCGGTCGGGTACGAGGTGTAGCGCGGCCCGTTGACGCCGTAGCGCGAGATCAGTTCGGCATCGAACACCGGTGCGCGGCTGGGCGAGGGGAGGCTGGATATCGACATGCGGCCATCCTGCATGTGCGATGGCCGGGGTGCCTTGATTCAGGTCAATCGGGTTTGCAATGCACGCGGGCTGCCGCTGTAATGGCGCGCTGTCCCGATCCCCAATCCACTGCCGAGGAGTTGAAAATGTCCGTCATCCGCATGAGCGATCTCGATCTCAAGGGCAAGCGCGTGCTGATCCGGCAGGATCTCAACGTGCCGGTCGAGAACGGCCGGATCACCTCGGAACAGCGCATCACCGCCTCGCTGCCCACCTTGAAACTGGCGCTGGAGAAGGGCGCCAGCGTGCTCGTCGCGTCCCACCTCGGGCGACCGAAGGAGGGCAGTTGGAGCGCCGAGGATTCACTCGCGCCGGTTGCCGCGCGCCTGTCCGAACTGCTCGGTCGCGACGTGCCGCTGATCCGCGATTGGGTCGATGGCGTCGCTCTGGCCGATGGCGGCATCGTGCTGCTGGAAAACTGCCGCATGAATGTCGGCGAGGCGAAGGATGACGAGGCGCTCGCGAAGAAATACGCCGCCTTGTGCGATGTGTTCGTGATGGATGCATTCGGCACCGCGCACCGCGCGCAGGCTTCGACGCATGGCGTGATCCGCTTCGCCAGGGTCGCGGCGGGCGGGCCGTTGCTGATGGCCGAGCTCGATGCCCTGGCCAAGGCGCTGGAGCATCCGGCGCGTCCGCTGCTGGCGATCGTCGCCGGCTCGAAGGTATCGACCAAGCTGACCCTGCTCGAGAACCTGGTCGACAAGGTCGATCAGCTCATCGTCGGCGGCGGCATCGCCAACACCTTCCTCGCCGCCGCCGGATATCCGGTCGGCAAGTCACTCAACGAACCGGATCTGATCGAAACCGCGAACCGGATCACCGCCGCGGCCAGGGCGCGGGGCGCCGACGTGCCGGTGCCGGTCGACGTCGTCGTCGCCAGCGAATTCAAGGCGGACGCGCCGGCAACCGTGAAGCTCGTCGCCGACGTGGGTGCCGACGACATGATCCTCGACATCGGCCCGCAGACCGCCGCTCGCTACGCCGAACTCATCGCCAGGGCCGGTACCGTCGTGTGGAATGGTCCGGTCGGCGTCTTCGAATTCGATGCGTTCGGAAACGGCACCGAAACGCTGGCCCGTGCGATCGCGGATTCGCCGGCATTCTCCATTGCCGGCGGTGGCGACACGCTGGCCGCAGTCGACAAATACGGCATTGCAGAACAGGTCTCCTACATCTCGACCGGTGGTGGCGCCTTCCTGGAGTTCCTCGAAGGCAAGACGCTGCCGGCCGTGGTCGCGCTCGCCGCGCGTGGCGCCTGAGGAGAATCGCATGCGACTGGTCCTGTTCGATCTCGATGGCACGCTGATCGATTCCGAAGCCGGAATCGTCGGCACGCTGGAGCATGTGTTTGCACAAATGAACCGGCCGGCGCCATCGCGCGAGGCCTTGCGTGGCTGGATCGGCCCGCCATTGCGGCATTCGTTTCCGCTCGTTCTCGGCGATGACGAGAGCGTGATCGCCGAGGCGGTCGGGCACTACCACGATCGCTTCGATGCGGTCGGCTGGGCCGAGCACGACATCTACCCGGGCATCGCCGACGTCGTCACCGCATTGCAGGCGCGCGGTGACAGGCTTGCAATCGTGACCACCAAGGTCGCCAGCCAGGCGCGGCGCATCATCGGGCATCTTCCATTCGGTGTGCATTTCGAGCGCGTCTACGGCCCCGAATCCGGCAGCCGGCAAAGCGAGAAGGCCGGCATGATCGCGCAGGCGCTGGCCGATTTCGGCGCACGGCCCGAGGATGCGACGATGATCGGTGATCGGCATTTCGACATCGAAGGCGCCCATGCCAACGCGGTGCGCGCGATCGGCGTGACCTGGGGTTTTGGCAGCATCGACGAACTGCGGATTGCCGGCGCCGACCTGATCGTCGATACGCCGCACGAACTTTCACGCGAACTGTCCCGCGAAGCCTGACAGGCATGCGTCCCCGCGGCGCATCATGCGGAAAATTCCACGCGTACCGCTTTCGCCACATCGGCATGCGGCTCCCTGTGTTAGCGTTGCCGACGAACTCGCAAGGGAGGGTTTCGATGTCAGAACAACTGCGGCGGACGCGGATCATCGCGACGCTCGGTCCGGCGACCGATGCGCCGGGCATGCTCAAGCGCGTACTTGCCGAAGGCGTCGATGTCGTACGCCTCAACTTCTCGCACGGCGAAGCGGATGACCATCGCGCGCGCGCCGCCGCGGCGCGCGCCGCCGCTGCCGAACTCGGGCGCGAAGTCGCGGTACTCGGCGACCTGCAGGGGCCGAAGATCCGCGTCGAGCGTTTCGCCGATGGCGCGATCCATCTCGAAGCCGGGGATCTGTTCACGCTCGATTGCCACATCGATGCGCCGCCCGGTGACGCCACGCGCGTCGGCGTCGGCTACCACGACCTGTGGCGCGACGTGCAGCCGGGCGACTTGCTGTTGCTCGATGACGGGCTGATCGCGCTCGACGTCGTCGAAGTGCTGCCCGAGGAGGTGCATTGCCGCGTCGTGATCGGCGGACGCCTTTCCGATCGCAAGGGCATCAATCGCCAGGGCGGCGGGCTCACGGTCGCGGCCTTGTCCGACAAGGATCGCAACGACATCCGGCTCGCCGCCGAGATCGGCGTCGATTTCCTCGCCGTGTCCTTCGTCAAATCCGCCGCCGATGTGGAGCAGGCGCGGGTATTGCTGCGCGAGGCCGGCGGCGATGCCTCGCTGGTCGCCAAGATCGAGCGTACCGAAGCGATCGGCGTGCTCGGCGAGATCATCGATGCCAGCGACGTGGTGATGGTTGCGCGCGGCGATCTCGGTGTCGAGATCGGCGATGCCGAATTGCCCGGCCTGCAGAAGAAGATCATCCGCGAAACGCTCGAACGCAGCCGCGCGGTGATCACCGCGACGCAGATGATGCAGTCGATGGTCGAGTCGCCGATCCCGACGCGCGCCGAAGTGCTCGACGTCGCCAATGCGGTGATCGATGGCACCGATGCCGTCATGCTCTCGCAGGAAACCGCTTCGGGCCGGCATCCGGACAAGGCGGTCGCCGCGATGCGCCGCGTCTGTCTCGGCGCCGAGCGCCAGTTCGAGCCGGTGGTCGATGCGATGCCGGGCGCGCATCCGCTGGATCGCACCGACCAGGCGATCGCGCTGGCGACGATGTTCCTCGCCGGCCGCATCGGCGTGCGCGCGATCGTCGCCCTGACCGAATCCGGCGCGACCGCGCGCTGGCTCTCGCGCCACCGATCGAGCGTGCCGATCTATGCGCTTTCCCGCAACAGCGCGGCGCGCCGCCGCATGTTGCTGTTCCGCGACGTGCATCCGATCGAGTTCGATCCGCACGATGTCGGTCCGGCGCGTGCCGCACGCGAGGCGATCCAGCACCTGTTCGGCCTCGGTCATCTCGCCGAAGGGGATCGCGTGATCCTGACCACGGGCGATCACACCGGCCAGCTCGGTGGCACCAATACGCTGAAGTTGCTGCGCGTCGGCGCGAATGGACTGGCGGAAGGCTTGGGCGATCTTTGATCTTCGCGGTCACCAAGGAAGGAACTGCCTGATGCGTACTTCGATGTATTCGATTCTTTGCATCGTCATCCGCTGTGGGGCGCTGGCGGTGGCGTTGAACGCGCTTGCAGGGCTTTGGCGGGTTGTGGATTTGGTCGTAGCGGGCGAAGTGCTCAATGGCGGTTCAATCTCAACCCTATTGACGGGTACGCTTTTTCTGGTGATGGCGACCGTTCTGCTCGCGCTTCTTCTGTGGTTGTTTCCCGGTCCGCTCGCGAGGCTGGCGACAGGACGCAGCAGCCAGCAAGTTTTCGAGAGCCCCATCTCTGCGGCGGAACTGCAGTGGATCGCAGTGAGCGTTGTCGGTGTCCTCACCGTCCTGGATGCACTGCTCGGCCTTTACACCTGGATTGCCGAAGGGATGTCGAGACCGGATGCCCGGGTGATCGGTGACGAATATCATCGTCAGCGCATGCTTGATATTTCGTATTACGTCGTGAAAATCGTGCTGGGCCTCGCGTTCACGCTCGGTGCGAAGGGTTTGACTGGCTTTCTGCATCGCATTCGCCATGGCGCCCAGCCGCCTGTGAGTCAAATCACGCAGCCCTCGGACGGAGCCGATCACTGATCTGATCCGTGGGAGATTCAACTCGCGTATGCAAGCGTAGCGTTATGCTTCTCGCCCTGACTGCTGGAGAACGCCATGTCCGCTCGCCTTTTCGTTTCGTTGATTGCCTGCGCAGCGCTGTCGCCACTTGCGCATGCGCAGAAGGTCCCGCGTTCGGTCAGCCCGGACAACCTCGCCAAGTACTGGGTCATGATCAATGCCTCGGTCGAGGGCCAGGCCCCGCTGGGCGGCAGGAATCTCGATCTGCCCGGTTGCGCGGCGGTATCGTTCGTCGTCGAGAAGTCCGGGCGCACGAGCAATGTGCAGGTGCAGAAGGTCGAGCCGGCCGGCGATCTCGGCCAGATGGCGGCGAGCATCGCGGCCAATCTCGAATTCGAACCGACGATTTCGAACGCCGGGCGCGATCGCGTGTTCAGTTCGCTGATTTTCCCGTTCAACCTGCCGCCCGATCCGCAAGCGCGCAAGGCGATCATGGAGCGCTGCGTCATCAAGCCCCTGCGCTGGAGCGACGTGCAACCCGCGCAGTAGTGCGCGCTGCGTGAAGCAAGCCGGAGCCCGGCCGGTTCATGGGCCCGGACTGGCCTGCACCCCCGCGCGATCTGGCCTATACTCCGCGCCCCTGAATCCCCCATTTCGCTGCTGCATGTTGCGGCAGCCAAACGCTTTTGTTTCCGGAGCAGTCCATCCATGAGTATCGAGCAGCTTGAAAGCATCGCCCAGGCAATGGTCGCCCCGGGCAAGGGCATCATCGCGATCGATGAGTCGAACAACACGATCAAGAAGCGCTTCGACACGGTCGGCGTGCCGAACACCGAAGAAAACCGTCGCGCCTATCGCGAAATGCTGCTGACCACGCCGGGCCTCAACCAGCACATTTCCGGCGCGATCCTGTACGACGAAACGATTCGCCAATCCACCAAGGCCGGCGTGCCGTTCACCAAGCTCATGCTCGATGCCGGAATCCTGCCGGGCATCAAGGTCGATCGCGGTCCTTTCCCGCTCGCCGGTTTCCCGGGCGAACTGGTCACCGAGGGTCTCGACGGGCTGCGTGATCGCCTCAACGAATACGCCAAACTCGGCGCGAAGTTCGCCAAGTGGCGCGCGGTCATCACGATCAGCGGCGAAGCGCCGAGCGGCACCTGCATCGAAGCCAACTGCCACGCCCTCGCACGTTATGCGGCGCTGTGCCAGGAAGCCGGCATCGTGCCGATGGTCGAGCCGGAAATCCTGATGGATGGCGTGCACGACATCGACGAATGCTACGAAGTCACCGAAGCCACGCTGCGCAGCCTGTTCGCCTCGCTGTACGAGCAGAACGTGTTCCTCGAAGGCACGATCCTCAAGGCGAGCATGGTCATCGCCGGCAAGGATTGCCCGGACCAGTCCGATGCCGACGACGTCGCAGACGCGACGATCCGCTGCCTCAAGGCTTCGGTGCCGGCCTCGCTGCCGGGCATCGTGTTCCTTTCGGGTGGCCAGTCCGACGAGCAGGCCACGGCGAACCTCAATGCGATGAACCAGCAGGGTCCGCACCCGTGGCCATTGTCGTTCTCGTACGGCCGCGCCATGCAGTCCGCCGCGCTCAAGCTGTGGGGCCAGGATATGGCCGCCAACTTCGCCTCCGCACAGAAGACCGTCGCCCAGCGCGCCAAGGAAAACGGCCTCGCCGCACTCGGCCAGTGGAAGAAGGGCGCCTGATCGGCACCTTGGGATTGGAATCCTCCAAATAGCCCGTCATCCGGCGCAGGCCGGGATCCAGCGCCTTTGCAGGTTCTTGAAGACACCGGATAGCCCGCCTTCGGCTGTTCAGGAGCATCTGCGGTCCGATCAGCTCCGCTACTGCTGGAACGATGGGATTGGAGTTGTCCGCGGATTCCGATCCACTTTATAGCTTGAACAAATGGGCGCCCCGGGGCGCCCATTTGTTTTGGTGTTCCCGAGTTCCACGCTTCGTTGCGGCATATACGCCCACCGAGGGTTGCAACCTGCAACTGCCTACTCCCACGACTTCACAAATTTCGGGAGCCGGGTTAGGGTGGATTCGACGCGACGGGGATCGCGCAACTGACACAGGGGCAAGGTGAGGGGATCGCAACGATTCGCCGCAACCGCGCTGTCCTTTTGCGTGCTGTCCTGCGGGTCATCGCCACTCTGCGCGGATGCTGATTTCGATCTGGTGGGCTTCCGCCAGTCCGTACCAGCGACAGGGCGGCAGGCCTCGCCGAGGGGCGGTGTTTGCTCGACGCGGCGATGCTCCGTGCGGATCCGCTCGGGGAGCGCAGCCTGCTCTGGTACATGGGAGGTGCCGCGGTCGGCATGCCCGACGATGTCGCGCTCGGAGAAGTGGTGCTGCGGCTGGAAACATTGTCGACATCCAGCGGTGATCCGGTCGCGAAGCCCTATGCGGACCTGTTGCGCGGTGCACGCCTGATCGGTCCTTACCCGGTAGAGGGAGTCCACGGATTTCTGGAAAATCCTCCCAACGGAGGTTTCCATGCACAAATCAAAATTCATCGAAAGTCAGATTGCCGCAATCCGGCATAGGCGATCGACTCG
>JBEBXZ010000011.1:0-12031 GCA_040391335.1 Dokdonella fugitiva
CCATGCAAGACACGCGACGCAGGCGTGTGTCGATTGCCACCAGGGCGCGGACACCTCGAAGGCGTCGAATGACCTGCTGATTCCGGGAATCGACAATTGCCGGCAATGCCACGCCGGGGCGCACGCCAGGGACAAGGTCGCAAGTACCTGCATCGCTTGTCATGATTTCCATCGATCCGACGTATTGGATATGGGGAAGCAGCGATAGGCGACGGGTTTTGAGTGCGTTATGATCAATAAAGGATTTTGGGGATCCAACTGCCAGCAATCGCTCGCGACCGGAGGGTGGATGGGGATCATGAGGTTCGGCACGCTGCTGATCGGCATCTTGCTGTTGTCCGCATGCGGCGGAGGCAGCAACTCAGGCAATTCCACGGGTGTCGACCCTGGGCCAGATCCTGGCACCGGGGATTCGGGCTGCAGCGGCTCTTGCGCAAGCGCGAATTCTTTCCTCACCCCCGACGATATCCGCAAGGTCATCGCCCAGGCGGTGAATGAAGCGCAGGCGCAGAACATGCCTGCGACCATTACGGTCGTCGATCGTGTCGGCAACGTACTCGGCGCGTATCGCATGGCCAATGCCCGTCCCACGCAAAAGGTGGATTCGGGCCGCGGCATAACCGGTGGGCTGGAAGGACTTGAGATACCCAGCGAACTGACCGCGATCGCCAAGGCCATCACCTCGGTGTATTTTTCTTCCGAAGGCAATGCGTTCACCTCGCGCACAGCCGGCCAGGTGGCGCAGGAGCATTTCAATCCCGGCGACATCACCGCACCTTCCGGCCCGCTGTTCGGCGTCCAGTTCTCGCAACTCCCCTGCTCGGATATCAGCGCACGCTACAACGGTGTCGGACCAAGCGCCGGCCCACACCGATCGCCGATCGGCATCGCCGCCGATCCGGGTGGCGTTCCGCTCTACAAGGGGGGCGTGCCTGTCGGAGCGGTCGGCGTGTCTGCCGATCCGATCTACGGCGTGGACACGTTTGCGGGGGATGTCGATCGCAACATCGACGAATACATCGCGCTTGCCGCGACCTTCGGCTTTGCCGCGCCAGCCGATCGTCGCGCGGACCGGATCACCGCTGGCGGGCTGAACCTGCGATTCACCGATGTCGATTTCCGCCAGCTCGCCCGTGACCCCGGTACGGCGCCAGCATTCGATACGCTGGGCCCCTCTGCCGGTGAAGTGATAGCGATCCCTGCGTTTTTCAGTGGAACCATCTCGCGCGGCCTCGCCTTCGGCCAGGTCGAATCCGGCATCCGGCCCGATCCGGTGAATTTTCCTGGGCTGGATGCATTCGTGGTTGACGACGGCACGGGCACGAATCGCTTCCCGCCCATTGCCGGCACCGACGGCGCGGATGCGCTGAGCAACAGCGAAGTGCTGACCCTGCTGCAGGAGTCCCTCAAGGTCGCGAACCGTACCCGTGCGCAAGTGCGCAGACCTCTCGGTTCGCCAGCGGGCGAAACGGCGTCGTGCTCGGCATCGTGCGATCGCGTGATGCGCTGGTCGACGCGGTGGATGTGACCACGCAGAAGGCGCGCACCGCGGCATTCTTCTCAGGTTCCTACGCAGCCGCCGACATCGCCTCGGTCGCTCCAGTCAGCTATCTTTCCGGTGCGCTCGATCTGGCCAATGGCCGTGTCGCGTTCTCCTCGGCCGGGACGAGCAATCCTGCCGACTACATCACTGCGCTGCGCAACTTCATTCCGCAGCCAAATGCCCTGGGCGATGGCGCGATCGCCTACTCGAACCGCGCCATCGGCAACCTGTCCCGTCCTTTCTATCCGGATGGTGTGCAAGGTCGGCCACCCGGTCCGTTGAGCCTGCCGATTGCCGACTGGAGCGTGTTCAAGACCGGTCTTGAGCTCGATCTCGACTATCAGCAGGCAGCCTTGTTTCTTGCGTTCTATCTGCAGCAGATCGGCCTGACCGTGAGCCTCGACGGTACGGATCTGCCTGCACTCGGCGAGGCTCCGCGCAACTGCACCGGCATCGACAGGCTGCCGAACGGCATCACCCTGTTCGGCGGCAGCGTTCCGATCTATCGCGGCTCGACCCTGGTCGGTGCCATCGCGGCTTCAGGGGATGGCACCGATCAGAGCGATATGGTCGCGTTCCTGGGCCTGCACAACGCCGGTATCGCGCTGGGCGGAACGATTGGCAATGCGCCACCAGCGATGCGTGCCGACACGCTGGTGCCGCAGGGTGCTCGCCTGCTCTACGTCCAGTGCCCGCAATCCCCTTTCATAGGCTCCACCGAGCAATACGCCTGCGAGGGCAAGTGACATGCGCACCGGATGCCTGCGTCATCGCACGATCCTGACCGTCACCCTGCTGACGACGGGATGCCTGCTGGCTCCTGCCGCGCAGGCGCAAGGCATGAACCTGCCGGCAAGCTGGCTGCAATTGACCGGCGTGCTGCCTGCACCGACTTACGATCCCTACGCGTCGCAGATTCCACGCCGTCGTCCCGGTCATCCACCGGAAGGGCTGCCGATCTTCATCGAGCAGAATCCGGATGCGATCAATCCGGCGCCGGTCGATCAGGTCGGAAACTACGTTCCTGTTCCTGATCGCTGGCGCATCATGGAATCGCTCGGCATCAATACCCCGTGGTACGACCCGTACAACCAGAACGTACTCAAGGGCGACAAGCCGATATTCGGCGAAGACTGGTTCTTCTCGTTCACCGGCATTTCCGACACGCTGCTGGAACCGCGTGGCATCCCGACGCCGGTCGCGCCGCAATCCAGCGCAGGGCCGGGTTCCAACGACGTGCTCGGCGAAACCGACCCGGTGATCTTCGCGCAAACACTGATTACAAGTTTCCTGTTGTACAAGGGCGAAACGGCGTTCAAGCCACCCGATATCGAGTTCAAGGCCGCGCTGGCTTTCAACTACAACCGGGTTCGCACCGACGAAGTGCGCGCGCTGCAGCTCGACCCCTCGCTCGGTCGCACACGCGACGACGGGTTCATCGGCGTGCAGGAGTTGTTTGTGACCAAGGACCTGCGCTCGGTCTCGGCGCGTTACGACGTCGACGAGATCCGCGTCGGCATCCAGCCGTTTTCCTCGGACTTCCGTGGTTTCCTGTTCCAGGACAACCAGCCCGGCGTGCGCCTGTTCGGCAATCGCGACAACAACCGGTGGCAGTACAACCTGGCCGCGTTCCGCCGCCTCGAAAAAGATCTGAACTCGGGCCTGAACGATGTCACCAAGTCACCGCGCAAGGACGACATCTATCTCGCCAGCGTGTATCGACAGGATTTCCCGTTCGTCGGCTTCACCTCGCAGGCGATCGTCGCCTACAACCGCAATCGCGAGGATCGCAGCTTCTACGATTCCAACGGCTTCATCCAGCGCCCCGCCGCGCTCGGCCGCGAAGCGCCGCGCACGTACGACGTGGGCTATTTCGGCTACAACGGCGACGGCCGTATCGGTCGCGTGAATCTCACCGTCGCGGCCTATGCCGCAGTGGGCGATCAGTCCGCCGGCGTATTCGTGCCCGAGAAGACCGATATACGCGCCGGTTTCCTCGCTGCCGAAGCCTCCATGGATTTCGACTGGACGCGTGTGCGCGCATCGCTGGCCTACGCGAGCGGCGACGACAATCCCTATGACGACCGCTCGACCGGCTACGACGCGATCTTCGAGAACCCGATCTTCGCCGGCGCCGATACGAGTTACTGGATCCGCCAGAACGTTCCGTTCATCGGCGGTGGCGGCGTCGCGCTGGCCGGTCGCAATGGCCTGCTCGCGAACCTGCATTCGTCGAAGGAACAAGGCCAGTCGAACTTCGACAATCCCGGCTTGCGCCTGATCGGCGTCGGTGCGGACTTCGACCTGACCCCGCAGTCGCGCGTGTCGACCAACATCAATCAACTGTGGTTCGACAATACCGCCGTTCTCAAGGCGGCACGCATGCAGGCGAATGTCGGACGCAACATCGGCACCGACGTTTCAGTGGCCTGGATCTGGCGTCCGCTGTTCACGCAGAACATCGTGTTTCGCCTGTCGGCCGCGACCCTGCTTCCGGGCCAGGGCCTCAAGGATCTTTTCGGTGACGACACCAGGTACTACACGGTGCTCGGCAACCTCATCTTCACGTACTGAAGGCGCGAAGAACCATGACGCGATCATTCGCCAGCATCGCTACCGCGCTCGTCGTGCTACTGGCAAGCCAGGCCTGGGCGTCCAGCGGAAAGCCGGAAAAAGTCGAGCGCGAGTACGTCACCGCGCCGAATGCACCCGCCTTCCAGCAATGGGCGCAGGCCGATGCGAAATCGCAGGGCTGCATCGGTTGTCATACCGACACCGACCGCAAGACCATGCATGCCAGTCCGGCGGTCGTGCTCGGCTGCACTGATTGCCACGGCGGCGATGCGAACGTGCATGTTTCGGGCGCAGCCACGGGCAGCGTGCAATACCGCGATGCGATGGACAAGGCGCATGTGCTTGCGCGCTATCCATCGCGCTGGGAATCGAGCGCCAACCCCGAGCGCAGCTACACCTGGCTGCTGCAGGAATCACCCGAATACGTCCGTTTCATCAATCCGGGTGACCTGCGCATCGCGCGCGAAGCCTGCGGTGCCTGCCACCTGCCCTTGATCCAGGCGAACGAAAAAAGCCTGATGGCGAATGCCGCGATGTTCTGGGGTGCTGCCGCGTACAACAACGGTGTCTTGCCGTACAAGCACTCGATACTCGGCGAGGCCTACGACCGCGACGGCAAGGCGATCTCGATGGACAACGGCATCCCGAATGATGCCGCGATGGACAAGCGCGGCATCCTGCCGAAGATCAGTCCCATGCCCACCTGGGAAACCGTTCCTCCGGGCGATGTCTTCCGCGTGTTCGAACGCGGTGGCCGCAATATCAACAATGTATTTTCCGAGATCGGCCTGCCGAACGAACTCGGCCAGATCCAGCGTCTCGAGGAGCCCGGTCGTCCCGATCTGAAGCAGTCGTTCCGCGGCCCCGGCACGGCTTTGCGCGTTTCGATTCCGGTGCTCAATATCCACAAGACGCGCCTCAACGACCCGTTCATCTGGATGCTCGGCACCAACGACAACCCGGGCGACTATCGCTCATCGGGTTGCAGCGCCTGTCACGTCATCTATGCGAATGATCGCGATCCACGGCATTCGGCGATCTACGCGAAGTTCGGCAATACCGGCACCAGCCAGCAGGTCGACCCGACGATTCCGAAGGACGTTCCCGGCCATCCGCTCAGGCATGAGTTCACGCGCCAGATCCCGACCAGCCAATGCATGATCTGCCACATGCACCAGCCGAACATGTTCATCAATACGATGCTCGGCTACACGATGTGGGATTACGAATCCGATGCGCCGTTCATGTGGCCCGAGAAACAGCAATACCCCGATGCGGAAGTCATGCGCAAGATTCTGGATCGCAACCCCGAGGAAGCGGCTGTCCGCGGAAAATGGGGCGATCCGGCGTTCTCGAAGGACGTGTCGCTGCTCAATCCGCAACTCAAGGACACCCAGTTCGCCGACTACCACGGGCACGGCTGGAATTTCCGTGCGATCTACAAGCGCGACCGCAAGGGCAACCTGCTCGACAAGGTCGGCACGAAGATCGCCGACGACGATCCGGAAAAATGGAAGAAAGGCGTGCATCTCTCGTCGATCCACGTCGATGTCGGCATGCAGTGCGTCGATTGCCATTTCTCGCAGGACAACCACGGCAATGGCTATCTGAAAGCCGAAGTCATGGGTGCGGTCGAGATCCAGTGCCAGTACTGCCACGGTACCGCCGACGCATTGCCGACGCTGAAGACTTCAGGGCCGGCAGCTTCAAAGATGGGGACCAATCTCCTGCTGATCCGTAACCCGGACGGCAAGAAGCGCTTCGAATGGGTTGGCGGGAAGCTGGTCCAGCGCTCGGCGGTCACGCCGGATCTCGAGTGGACGATGAGCCTGGTCAAGGAAACGACCGATCCGCTCTCCGGCGACTACAACCCGAAGGCGACGCGCGCCCACACGATGGCCATGGGCACCGACAAGCTGACCTGGGGCAAGGACGTGCCCACCGACCAGCGCGCGCACGGCGAAGACAAGATGCTTTGCTATTCGTGCCACACCTCGTGGACGACGAGTTGCGGCGGTTGTCACCTGCCGATCCAGGCCAACTGGAAGACCGAAAGCCACAAATACGAAGGCGGCTTCACGCGCAACTTCGCGACCTACAACCCGCAGGTCGCACGCGACGAGATGTTCTTCCTCGGCAAGCATGGCGGCATCAAGGACGGCAAGATCGCGCCAGTGCGTTCTTCGTCCGCGCTGGTTCTTTCCTCGACCAATCTCAATCGTGAAAAGATCTACGTGCAGCAGCCACCGATCTCGTCGTCGGGCTACAGCTCGCAGGCTTTCGCGCCGCACTATCCGCATACCGAGCGCAAGACCGAAACCAAGGATTGCGAGGATTGCCATCTGTCGAGGAACAACGACAACAACGCGATCATGGCGCAGTTGCTGCTGTATGGAACGAAGTTCATCGACTTCGTCGGTTTCCACGCCTGGGTCGGTGGCGAAGGCCAGGTCAGCGCCGTGCAGGTCACGGAATGGGACGAGCCGCAGGCCGTGATCGGCAGCTATCTGCAGCGCTTCGCCTATCCGGACTGGTTCAAGCAGCACGAGGACCGGGGTCTGCGCCTGCCGAACGCCGAGCAGCACTCGGCGGGCGTCGCCAACTGCCTGCAATTGCGCGGTGAATACCTGTACGTCGCCGAAGGCAGGAAAGGCATGCAGGTCTACGACGTGGCCAGCATCGGCAACAAGGGCGTGTCGCAGAAGGTCATCACGGCGCCGTTCTCGCCCTTGGGCCAGAACGTCGCGATCAAGTCGAAGAACGCCACCTGCGTGACCCTGTCGACCACGCAACCGGTTGCACCTGCGCGCAACGAAGGTGAGTTGATGCGCGGCGCGAACCAGGAGCAGCCGATGCATCCGGTCTACAAGTACGCATTCATCACCGATGCCGAAGAAGGCCTGATCGCCACCGATATCGAGACGCTCGCCGATGGCGAACCGCGCAACAACAGTCTCAAGCGGGCGCTGACGTGGAACGAAAAAGGCGTGCTCGACGGCGCCCGCCATATCGCCACGGCAGGCACGACATTCTACGTCGCGGCGAATGCCGGCATCGTCGTGCTCGATCTCGACGATCCGCTCGAGCCGCGCCATGTGAAGACGATCCCGATCGCCGACGTGCGTGCTGCACAGGTCCAGTTCCGCTATCTGTTCGTCACCGCGAAAGACGGCCTGCATGTCGTCGACATCACGAAGCCCGGGAATGCCTTCGAAGTCACAGGCGCCCTGCTCCCCCTGCGCGATGCGCAGAAGCTGCACGTCGCGCGTACCTACGCCTACATCGCGAATGGCGCGGACGGCCTCGCGATCGTCGATGTGACCAATCCCGAGCAACCGAAGCTGTACGAGATGTTCAATGCCGGCGGCAAGCTCGACGACGCGCGCGACGTGATCGTCGGCACGACGAATGCCTCGCTGTTCGCCTACGTCGCCGACGGCACGAACGGCCTCAAGGTGATCCAGCTCACTTCGCCGGAATCGCAGCCGAAGTTCTACGGCTTCGCGCCCGATCCGAAGCCGCAACTGATCGCCTGGTATCCGACCTCGAAGCCCGCGCTCGCCCTCTCGCGAGGTCTCGAACGCGATCGCGCGGTGGACGAGACCGGGCATCAGGTTGCCGTGTTCGGACGCATCGGCTCACGCCCGTTCACGCTCGAGGAGTCGCGCAAGCTGTTCCTCAAGGCGGACGGCACGCCGTGGTACGTCAGCAACGACACGGAGGATGATCGTACCGGGGCGGCTGCGCCGCAATCCGCAGCAAACATCGGTGGAGCCGCGCCGCCGTCCAGCGCAAACGGCGCGCCGACTACGCCACAGCCCTGAGGCTCGCGCGACGCCGGGGCGAGCGAGGCGGCCCGGCACGCGAGCATCATCCCCGCTGTCCCGGCGCAGGCCGGGACCCAGTGCCTTCGGGCATCGATCGACGTCGCGAGCATCGAACCGCTTGCTCGCAAAAGGAGAAACCCGTGAGCCACCCGAACCTCGATTTGCTCGCGGCGTTCTACGCAGCCTTCCAGCGCCGCGACGGCGCGGCAATGGGCGCGTGCTACCACCCGCAAGCCGCGTTCCACGATCCGGCATTCGAGCTGCGCGGCGCCGAGATCGGCGCGATGTGGCGCATGCTTTGCTCGCGCAGCACCGACCTGCGCATCGAACGTTCGAACCTCGAAGCGGATGCTGAAAACGGCAGCGCCGACTGGCAGGCGTGGTACACGTTCTCGACGACCAGCCGCGCCGTGCACAACATCGTGCATTCGCAATTCCGTTTCGCCGACGGCCTGATCATCGGGCAGGTCGACACCTTCGCGTTCTGGCGCTGGTCGCGGCAGGCACTCGGCCCGGCCGGCCTGCTGCTGGGCTGGACGCCGTTGCTGCGGAAGAAAGTACGGACCACCGCGCGCACCTCGCTCGATCGCTTCCTCGCAGCCGAGCGCAAGCCGGCCTGATCACCGCGCGAATGCAGCCGTCATGCGCGCCCGCTACACTCGGGCGCATGTCCGCCCTGCCCTCGCATGCCCGCCCCGCCGCTTCGAACGCCTCGATGCGCCTGCTCGCGGCGCAGGCCTTCAGCCGGGCCGCCGGCGCGCCACTGATCGCCGGCAACGCGGTCGAGTTGCTGATCGACGCGCGAAGGAATTTCGATGCCTGGCTCGCCGCGATCCATTCGGCACGCGAGGCGGTGCTGCTCGAAAACTACATTTTCCGTGACGATGAAGTCGCGCACGCCTTTCGCGATGCGCTGGTCGACCGCGCCCGCTGCGGCGTGCGCGTTTGCGTGATCCGTGACTGGATGGGTTGCCTCGGCCAGTCATCGCAGCGGTTCTGGCAATCGCTGGTTGCCGCGGGCGGCGAAGTCCGGACCTATAACCGTCCCCGGCTCGCGAGCCCATTCGGATGGCTGTCGCGCGATCATCGCAAGCTGCTCGTCGTCGATGCCGAGGTCGGCTTCATCAGCGGCATCTGCGTCAGCGCGAAATGGCTGGGTGACAGCAGGATCCCACCGTGGCGCGATACCGGTGTCGCCGTGCGTGGCCCTGCCGTGCGCGACATCGCCGTCGCATTCAGCGACACCTGGGCACGTCTCGGCGCGCCGCTTCCCGGCGACCTGCCCTCGTTCGCGGAACGCAACGACACCGCTGGCGATGTCGATCTGCGCGTCGTCGCCACCGTGCCGAACGCGGCCGGACTCTATCGACTCGACCAGATGATCGCGGCGATGGCGCAGAACCGCCTCTGGCTGACCGACGCCTATTTCGTGGGCGTCGCGCCGTATGTGCAGGCGCTGGCCGCCGCGGCGCGCGATGGCGTGGATGTACGCCTGCTGGTTCCCGGCACCAGCGATATCCCGGCGGTGGGCTCGATGTCCCGCGCCGGATATCGCGGCCTGCTCGAATCCGGCGTGCGCGTATTCGAATGGAACGGCTCGATGCTGCATGCGAAAACGGCGGTTGCCGATGGCCGTTGGGCGCGTGTCGGTTCGAGCAATCTCAATCTCGCGAGCTGGATGGGCAATTGCGAAATCGACGTCGCCATCGAGGACCGCGCTTTCGCCGAACAGATGGAAACACAGTACGAGATGGATCTCGGGAATTCCACGGAGATCGTCCTGCACCAGCGCCTCCGCGACCGGCGCAGCCATCGCGGATCGCCATCCGGCACGCGCTCGCGCGGCGGAAGCTCCAGCCGCGCAGCGGCCGGCGCACTTCGACTGGCCAATACCATGACTGCCGCGATCACCAATCGGCGCGTGCTTGGGCGTGCCGAGTCCGGCGTGCTGGGTGCCGGTTCGATACTCCTGCTGGTGATTGCAATTGCCGCACTTGTCTGGCCACGCGTTCTCGCCTGGCCTCTCGGCGTGCTCGCCTTCTGGTTCGCCGCCAGCCTGTTCTCGCGCTTCCTCGCGACACGTCGCAAGCCCCCCGATTGAGTCCAGCGCGAGATTCAAGACTCGCCGCAAAAGCGGGAAGTCCAAGAAGAAGCACCGTCGACAAACGATCCAAACCCATCAGCAGCCATGAAAATGAGCCCGCCCATCCCCCTGATCTCGGTCCCCGCCGCCTACCTGATCCATCTTGCAGCGAAACTCGTGATTGATTTCGATCCCACCGTGGCGGGGCGTCTTGCGCTTTCCACCATCCTCGTCATTTTCGTTCTCAAGGGAAGCCGCATTGCGGGCGGCATCATGGGCGTCCTTTGTGCGCTGAGCGCACTTGTCCTGCTGGTGGCTGCCATCGCAACGTTTGCCGTGAATGCTCAGGCTGCCGTGATTTTCACATTGCTCGCAGGTCTGATCGGCGCATTCGCCGCATATCTGTTTTTCAGTCCATCCGTTCGCGCATTTCAGGCTCGAATGTCGCCAGGTGGAGAAAGAAACGTCGACGCAAAGTAGGCGCCTTCTCCCACAGCAACCTCTGGACCGCACTGGCGACGCGGAACACGCCAGGAACGGCTCAGGAAAACGTCCATTCGAGCCTGCTATGCCGTCTCGCTTCCGCGACATGTGCAATGCAGGCATATTGGCCGTGCAACCGGACATCGGTCATCCATCCTTCGGTGGCAGCACGACGATCGTCAACCAGAAATCCTCGATGCTGCGGACCACGTCGATGAATTCATCGAACTCCACCGGTTTGGTGATGAAGCAGTTGGCGTGCAGGTCGTAGGCGCGCAGCAGGTCCTGCTCGGTGCGTGAACTGGTCAGCACGACCACGGGAATCTGCTTGAGCGCAGGGTCGTTCTTGATCGCCGACAGCACTTCACGACCATCGAGGCGTGGCAGGTTCAGATCAAGCAGGATCAGATCGGGACGCGGAACGTCGCTGTAGTCGTCCTCCTTGTGCAGGAAAGCGAGGGCTTGCTCACCATCGGATACGACATGCAGCCGATTGCGGATGCGCCCTTCCTTGAGTGCCTCGCGTGTCAGGCGAACGTCGCCTTCGTTGTCTTCGACAAGCAGGATCTCGACAAGATGTCCGGGCATGGTGGGCTCTGCGTGGATGGTTCAGGCGGCGGGCAAGGTAAAGTGGAAGGTACTGCCGGATCCCGGTACGGACTCGACCCAGATCGTACCGCCGAGACTCTCGACGATCTTCCGGCAAATGGCCAGCCCGATTCCGGTGCCCGCATATTCGCGCCGCGTATGCAGACGCTGGAAGATCGCGAATACGCGCTCGCCATGCTGGGGTGCGATGCCGATGCCATTGTCGCTGACGCGCAGATGCCAGTTTGCGCCTTCGCGCGCGGCATCGATATCAACCTCGGGCGCCACCTCCTTGCGGAACTTGAGTGCATTGCCGATCAGGTTCTGGAACACCTGCACGAGCTGGCTCGGGATGGCGACCACCTGGCATTCCGCGTTCACGCGCACCCGTGCACCGCTTTCGAGGATCGCCTCCTGCAGGTGCGCGATCGCGCTTTCCGCGCAGTCGCCGACGTGCGTTGCGATCGGCGTCTTCCCGGAGCGGCCGAGGCGCGCATAGGCGAGCAGGTCCTGGATGAGGCGCTGCATGCGCGTCGCGCCGTCCACGGCAAAACCGATGAATTCATCGGCGTCGGCATCGAGGCGCCCCTGATAGCGTCGCGCGAGCAGTTGCACGTAGCTTGCGACCATGCGCAGGGGCTCCTGCAGATCGTGCGAAGCGACATAGGCGAACTGTTCGAGATCGGCGTTCGAACGCTCAAGTTCGCGTGTGCGCTGCTCAAGCTCCGCCTGGCTGCGTTTGCGCTTGGTGATGTCGCGAACGAAGGCCGTGAAATAGGTTTGGCCATCGCTGGACCATACCGAGATCAGCAACTCGACCGGAAACTCGCTGCCGTCGGAGCGCATGCCTTCCAGTTCGAGCGTTCGTCCGGCCGCCTGCACGGCTCCGGCGGCGAGGGCGCGGTGCATGCCGAGATCGTGTGTTTCGCGATA